>NZ_LSIA01000180.1:0-25140 GCF_001556015.1 Novosphingobium sp. CCH12-A3
CCACACCATCGCATTCTTTCGATGCCATCATATCGATCCAACGCCTTTGCTTCGGGATTTCCGACAAAATAGACGTCGCTCTGAACGAAGATGGGGAAGGAATGCCGATGCGGTTGGCAACGTTGCAGGATGGATCGAAAGACGGGCGACTTGTCGTCATATCACCCGACGGTTTGCGCTACGCTCCCGGGCCGTTGGAAACCCTGCAAAGTGCTTTGGAGGACTGGGATTATGCCATGCCGCTGCTGGCAGCGATCGACGACTTCCCCCACGAACTTGAGAAGTCTGCACTGGCTGCGCCGCTGCCCAGGGCGTGGCAATGGCTCGACGGTTCAGCTTTCCAGAGCCACGGCGACCTGATGGACGCCGTTCTGGGCATCACCAAGCCGAAGACTGACAAGCCGTTGATGTATCAGGGCCTGTCTGACAAGTTCTATGGCCCCTACGACGATATCCTATTCAACGATGAGTCCCTCGGCATCGATTTCGAGGGTGAATTCGGCGTCATCCTCGACGCCGTACCCATGGGGACGAGCGCGCAGGATGCGTTCAAGTACATCCGGCTAATCGTGCAGATCAATGACTGGTCATTGCGCACTCTGGCCGGTCCCGAGATGAAGACCGGTTTCGGATGGATCCAGGCAAAGCCACCGTGCGGCATGGCGCCATTCGCAGTGACGCCGGACGAACTTGGCGGGGCCTGGCGTGACGGAAGGGTCTGCCTGACCCTCAACGTCGACTGGAACGGCAAGCGGTTCGGAGCGGCGAACGGCGAGCCGATGGGCTATGGCTTCCACGAACTGGTTGCCCACGCTGCGCGGACCCGCAATCTCGTTGCTGGCACCGTCATCGGCTCTGGTACCGTCTCGAATGCCAACTTCCGGGAGGTGGGGTCTTCCTGCATTGCCGAACGTCGCGGCATCGAGGTCATCGATTTGGGTGAACCCAAGACGGCATTCATGACGTTTGGCGACAGGGTTCGCATGGCGGCAATTGACGAATACGGGCGGATGCCATTTGGCGAGCTCGAGCAGAAGGTGACGAGAGTATGACCAAGAAAGTCTATGATTTCGGTTTGCCCCCAGTCCAGCGGGTGGTGACCGGCCATGACAGCGATGGTCGCGCGATATTCAAGTCCGAGGATGTCACGCCCCTGGAGCTGATTCCTACGGGCGACGCTGCCATGCTGACCATCTGGTCGACAGCCACGGTTCCGGCAGACAACAACGACGAGACCGATGGCCGGGATCGCGAGACCGGCCTTACGCTAAACGGCGGGTCGGTCATCCGCATCTGCGACATGCTGCCGCACCAGGAAAGTCCGATGCACCGCACCAATTCCATTGACTATGGGATCGTCATGAAGGGCGAAGTGGAGCTGGAGCTGGAAAATGGTGTGAAGAAGACCATCCGAGAAGGCGGGGTCATCGTCCAGCGTGGCACTGTCCATCTGTGGCGGAACACCACTGATGAGATCTGCCGGATCGCGTTCATTCTGATCGAAGCACCGGCCTATGTGCATAACGGAACCGCGCTGAGCGAAAGCAAGCCAGAAGACGTCACCGCCGGTCATTAAAGGTTAGCTTGTGACACTTTGCCTTCGGGCAAAGTGTCACAGGGGACAAAAGTTGGATTTCAACGTCGCCCCGACTCGCCGGGGATTCACAGGAGTCACCTTATGTGCTTTGTTGAATCCCTGAATGTTCCAGACTGCCATTCTTTCCGGCCCGTCTTCCCATGGCGCGATGTCCTCCTTGCTGAACTGCCTTTCGCAGGCGAGTTCCAGGCCGCGCTATGCGTTCATGGTGCTGAGCCTGATCGCCGAGGTTGCCGACGAGAAGGGTGAGGCGGGGCCATTCGTCCGGCGCGGGAGGCAGGCCTTCACCTTGCGGGACTGGCTGTGCGACAGCCTTGCCCCGATGGGCGGGCGCGATCCTCGTCGTGTGGCCCTGACCGAACGGGTACGCTCTGACCTGATCCTTGAAGGCCGCATGCCCGAAGACCCGGGAGAAGCGGCGCAAGTGATCGAGGATGAAGTCCGCGCGCGTGTGCGGGCTTCGGGCAAGAGCAACCTCAGCCGCGCGGTTTCGGAACTCGTCGGGGCGGGCCTGCTGCGCCGCTATTACAAGGGCTATGCCATCGACCACGAAAATCGCGGCGGACAGCGCCACGCGGTCTATGTCCTGCAGGGGAAAGCGCGTTGCCTGCTGCTGCAAGTCCGCCCTGTGCAGGCCCCGCGGCGCGGCGTGGCGGTGCAGGGCGAACTGCGGTTCTAGGCCCGAGCCGGAACCTGAATATCGGTTAAGCGTTAGGTGCTGCAATGACGCAGCCCCAATGGCTTTCACTGGCCACCCTTGGCGGGATGATGGCCCTGTTTTTGTGGGGGCGCTTCCGATACGACGTGACCGCCGTCATCGCGCTGTTGTTCGCTGTGGCGATCGGCGTGGTCTCGCCCGATGCCGCGTTCACCGGTTTTTCCGATGACATCGTGGTGATCGTCGGCTCGGCGCTGGTTCTTTCCGCCGCAGTACAACGATCGGGCATGATCGAGCGGTTGCTGCAATCCCTGGCCCAGCGCATCCGCAAGCCGCAGCGGCAAATGCTGGTGCTTTCGGCGGCGGTGGGACTGTCATCGGGCTTTATTAAAAACGTCGGTGCGCTGGCCATGCTGATGCCGGGAGCCGTGCAGATGGCGCGTCGCAACAAGGCATCGCCGTCGCTCTATCTCATGCCGATGGCGTTTGCGTCGCTTCTGGGCGGGCTGACCACTCTTATCGGCACCTCGCCAAACATCATCGTCAGCCGCGTGCGCGAGGAGATGACGGGCGAGCCGTTTCGCATGTTCGACTACTTGCCAACGGGCCTGGCGTTGCTGGCGGTCGGCCTGGTGTTCCTTTCGGTGGGCTGGCGCCTGCTGCCCACCGATCGGCATGCAGCACAGGGCATGTCCGAAGCGATCAACATCTCTGCCTATGTGATCGAGGCTACCGTGACGACGGGATCGCCCATCGCAGGCTTGAGCGTTGCCGAGTTTGTCGAACGGCATGAGGGCGAGGTGGAGGTTGCAGGCCTGCTGCGCGGCGACATGCGCGGCGAGGTTACGCCGGAAACCCATATCGGCGAAGGCGATGTCCTGATCCTGAGCGGCGAGCCCAACCTGCTCGAACAGGTCATCGGCGCCGACCGGCTGGCGCTGGCAGGTGACGACGAAGATGGCAGTGGCCACAAGCCCGACGGTATCGGCGTTATCGAAGCCGTGGTACATGCCGATTCCGGGCTGATCGGGCGCACTGCCGGGCGTTTGCAGATGCGCGAGCGGCTTGGCATCAACCTTCTTGCCATTTCGCGCGAGGGCGAGACGATCGCCAACAAGCCCGGCAACACGGTGCTGCAGGCAGGCGATGTGATCGTTCTGCAAGGCCCGCTCGATACCCTGCCGGCGCGGCTTGCCGAAATGGGGGCGCTGCCGCTGGCCGAACGCAAGATCGGGCTGGGCTCGAAGCGGACCCGGTGGTTGTCACTCGCGATCCTGGCCGCCGCGATGGTGGCAGCGGGGACCGGCTTCATGCCCGCTGCATTGGCGTTCTTTGCCGCTGCGGGGCTGACCGTGATCACCGGCGCGCTTCCTGCGGATGAGGCGTACAAGGCCATCGAATGGCCGATCCTCATCATGCTGGCCGCATTGATTCCCGTCAGCGCGTCATTGCAGACGACCGGGGCCTCCGACGTTATCGCTACGTTGCTTGCCGATTTCGCCGTGAAGCTTCCTGCATGGGGGGCGGTTGCGCTGATCCTTGTCGCAGCCATGGCGGTGACCCCGTTCCTCAACAACGCGGCGACCGTGCTGGTCATGGCCCCGATTGCCGGGGTATTCGCCCAGCAGCTCCATTACCGCCCCGAGGCCTTCCTGATCGCGACTGCGGTCGGCGCGGGCTGTGATTTTCTCACGCCCATCGGACACCAGTGCAATACGCTTGTGCTGGGGCCAGGGGGATACCGGTTTGGCGATTATGCCCGGCTTGGCGCGCCCCTATCGCTGCTGGTGGTGCTGATCGGCACGCCGCTGATCCTGTGGTTCTGGCCATTATAGCTCGATAAGGCCCCCGCCGGACCGGGCGGGGGCCTCTTTTCTGCTTCGGTTGGTGGTGTTCAGGCAGCGCCTCCGCTCTTGTAGCGATTGAAGGCAGCATTCTCGCTTGCCCGGTCACGGGCGCGGGAGAGGCCGGGCGTGTCGGGGAAACCCTTTTTCGGGCCGACGTCGGTTCTCAATTGCGGCTTGGCGGCGGTGCTGGCGTAAGCCTTGCCATTGTCTGGCCGTGTGCCGGCAAATGCCGGCGCCGCCAGCAGCAATGCTCCTGCGCCAGCGGTCAGGATCGTGGATATCGTTCCGGTCTTTCGCATGTCGACCTCCTTGGACTTCCGTCTTTGCGTGGACTTGGGACAGCGAGAGCCGACGGCGGCCGCGACACTTGCGGCAACCGGACGATGCGTGTCCTGTAGTGATGACTCTCGCTCGCCCTGGCAGCGTTTCTGCATGGGGCGAGGGAACGGTCGAGCCTTGGCGATTAATGCCTAATTAATTGTTTTTACGAACCTTTCACCTCGTCGCGCCGTGGGTTCGCGTCGGCATTCCTCCAGCGTTGTGCGGTGCAACATAGGCGACGGATCGTGTCAAAAGACATAGCCCGCAAGGGTGCATCTGAGGAACCTTCAGAGCGATCATGCACGGTGTGTCCGCGCTCGATTCGGAGATCGGCCTTGCGCGGACGAGGTTCACGCCGTTCCAGAAATGCCTTGAAACTCGACTGTCCTCCGCGCACTAGGCGTGCCCATGCGGATTGCCATCGTCGATGAAAGCGCCAGCCGTGCCGCGGTGATCCGCGAAGGGCTTGCGACGCTGGAAGACTGCGAGATCTTCGTGGTCACCGAAAGGCGAGGGCTGGTAGCCAGCATCGGCGAGATCGCGCCCGACATCGTGCTGATGGACCTTGGAAACCCCTCGCGCGACGTGCTGGAGGAATACTTCGCCGTCAGCCGGGTGCTTGGCCGCCCAATCGCGATGTTTGTCGATGAAAGCGACGAGGAATCGATCGCTGCCTCGGTCGATGCCGGGGTTTCGTCCTATGTCGTTGACGGCCTTTCGGCGCACCGCATCAGGCCGATCCTAGATCTTGCCGTGCGCCGCTTCAACGCCTTCGCGCGGCTGGAGGCTGACCTTGCCGAAGCCAAGGGCAAGCTGGCCGAACGCGAACTGGTCGACAAGGCCAAGCGCATCCTGATGGACAGCCGCGGCTTTTCCGAACCGCAGGCCTATAGCGAGTTGCGCAAGACGGCGATGAACCAGGGCAAGCGCATTGCCGACATTGCCGAAGCCGTGGTCACGGCGCACCAGCTGATGGGAGGGAAGTGATGGCAGGCGAAGCCGCATCGGAGGAAGCCGCATCGGGCGAACTGACCATCGGCTTCCTGCCGCTGGTGGACGCGTGCCTGCCGATCCTTGCGCGCGAGCATGGCTTTGCCGAGGAGGAAGGCCTGTCGCTACGCCTGGTGCGGGACATGAGCTGGGCCACGGTGCTCGACCGGCTGCTCTATGGCCACAGCGATGCTGCGCACATGGTCGCCCCGCTGGCAATCGCCACCACGCTCGGACGGGGCCGGCCGGCGCAGCCGCTGTCGGTGCCCTTCGTGCTGGGGCTGAACGGCAACGCCATCACGATGCGGCCCGATCTTGCCAAAGCAGTGAACCCCGGCGGAGGATTGGGTGACCCGGCAACCGTGGGCGCGGCATTGAAAGCGCATGTCGAGGCGGCGGGGCGCAAGCTGCGTTTTGGCGTGGTGCACCGCTATTCCAGCCACAATTACATGCTACGGTACTGGCTGGCGGCCTGCGGTGTACAGCCCGACTTGGATGTTGAAATCACCACCGTCGCCCCCCCGTTCTGCGCGGACGCGCTGGAGCATGGCGAGGTCGACGCGATCTGCGTGGGCGAGCCATGGAACAGCGTCGCCGTGGAACGCGGCGCCGGCGAGATCGTGCTGGTCACGGCGCAGATCTGGCGGCGCGGTGTGGAGAAGGTTCTGGCTTTCCGTGAGCGGGTCATGGAGGAGCGCCGTGGCCAGGCGGAGGCACTGGTACGAGCCTTGCGCAGGGCGGGCGAGCACTTCGTGGATCCGGCGAACCTTGAAGCCAATGCGGCGATTCTGGCACGGCCCAAGTACCTCGATGGCGATGCCACGCTGATCGGCCGCGCGATCTCCGATCGGCTGCTCCTTGCGCAAGGGGGGCAGGTGCTGCACTACCCCGACTTCATGTTCCAGCATCGCGAGGCAGCGAACTTCCCGTGGGTGAGCCAGGCCGAATGGCTCTACAGCCAGATGGTGCGGTGGGATGGACTGACCTTCGATCCGGCTGACGCGGCCAAGGCGGCGCGCGTATTCCGCCCGGATGTTTATCGCAGCGCACTATTGGGCACCGGCGAACCCTTGCCGGGGGCCAGTTCCAAGGTCGAAGGCAGCCTGCACAAGCCCACTTCAGTCAGCATGCAGCAGGGCGTCATAACATTGGAAAACAACAGTTTCTTTGATTGTCGGCCGTTCGATCCCGAACTGCTCGAATCCTACATCGAAAGTCAGCGTCGGAGCTAAAGTTTCGCTGCGGTGCAAAAAAAGCTTGCCGAATAGCAGGCGAATCACATAGCTTTGCATTCAGGCCGACACGGTGCCACCCAAGGACGGGCGGCGGTGATCCGGAAGGTCTCAGGTTTACATCGCGTGGCAACGTCGCCGCCCAGACCTCCCTCATCGGGATGCGTTCGGGCGGCTTTTTTGTGTTTGCCACGCCGCATTCGAGGGGTGGTCGAGTATGGTCGGACTGGGCGGTTTCAATCGGCGGGGCATGATTGCGGCATTGCTGGCGGGCGTGGCCGTGGCAAGCTGCGGCAAAGGCGGGGATGCGCCAGAAAAGCCTGCTGCTTCGGCCAATGGCATTGAGAAGCCGGTGCTGAAGCTCGGCTTCATCAAGCTGACTGACATCGCCCCTCTGGTCGTGGCCCAAGAGAAAGGCTTCTTCCGTGAGGAAGGGCTGACCGTGACGCTCGAGCCCCAGGCGAACTGGAAGGTCCTGCTCGATGGGGTGACCGGCGGGCAGCTGGATGGCGCACACATGCTGGCTGGACAGGTGCTGGCCTCGGGCGCGGGGATCGGCAGCAAGGTGCCGCTGGTCACGCCGTTCTCACTGGACATCAATGGCAAGGGCGTGACGGTTTCCAACCAGGTGTGGGACATGATCGCGCCCAGCCTGCCCAAGGGGCCGGATGGCAAGGTGCAGATGCCGATCTCGGCCTCGGCGCTCGCCCCGGTCGTTGCCAAGTTCAAGGCCGAGGGCAAGCCTTTCAAGATGGGCATGGTCTTCCCGGTCTCGACCCACAACTACATCCTGCGCTACTGGCTGGCGGCAGGCGGTCTGAACCCCGGCTTCTACCTGCCGGGCGATACCGCTGGCGTGACAGGAGCCGACGTGCAGCTTTCGGTCACCCCGCCGCCACAGATGCCCGCCACGATGGAAGCCGGCACGATCAACGGCTATTCGGTGGGCGAGCCGTGGAACCAAGCCTCGGTTGCCAAGAAGATCGGCGTGCCGATCATCGTCGATCCCGATATTGCGGGCACCACGGGCGACAAGGTTTTCGGCCTGACGGCAGACTTCGCGAAGAAGAATCCCAACACGGTCAAGGCGCTGACCCGCGCGCTGATCCGCGCTTCGATGTGGCTTGATGCCGAAGGCGGCAAGAACCGGCCCGAAGCGGTCAAGATGCTCGCCAGTCCGAAGTACGTCGGCGCCGACGAGAAGGTCCTGATGGCGTCGATGACCGGCAAGTTCACCTTCGGCGCAGGCGACACCCGAGATACGCCCGAATTCAACCTCTTCTTCGATCAACAGGCCAGCTACCCGTTCTATTCGGACGGCATCTGGTACCTCACGCAGATGCGTCGCTGGGGGCAGATCGCCGAGGACAAGGGTGATCAGTGGTATATCGACACGGTCAAGTCGGTCTATCGTCCGGACATCTATGAGGAAGCGGCCAAGTCACTCGTCGCCGATGGCAAGGCCAGTGCCGGCCAGTTCCCCGCCACCGACGGCTTTCGCGTCTATGCCCGCAAGGCGATCGACGGCGTGCCCTTCGATGCCAAGAAACCCGCTGCCTATGTCGCCAGCTTCTCGATCGGTCTGAAGGCCGGCCAGAAGGTGACACCGGCAGGCGTGAAGTAAGACAGGAGCGATTACGATGAACGCGGTTGCATTGCGCAAGGACGAATTCGTCGGCACCGAAGCGGACGTCATGGCGGGGGGCGGGTCCCTCCTCCCCGAAACAGAGGCGGAGACGAACGCGGAGAACGCTGCGAAACCCGAAAGAGCGCTGCCGTTCGGCATCAAGCTGCCCACGGGCCGCGCCGCGTTCGACGCGCTCTGGCCACCGCTGGCAGGGATCGGCGGGTTCCTGGCGCTGTGGGCGCTGCTGGCGCCGCTGGTACAGACATCGCTCGGTACGCTCCCTGGGCCGGGCGATGTCTGGTCAGCCTTTGGAGGCCTGCTGGACGAAGCCGATGCCTCGCGCGTTGCCGCAGCCGAAGCGGTGGCCGCAGGGTACGCCTACACCGGCCCGCCAACCTTCATCGACCAGATCTTCACCAGCCTCGAGACGGTGGCGGCAGGCTTTCTGCTGGCGACAATATTCGCGGTGCCGCTCGGCCTGGTTGCCGGCATGTCGAAGCGGGTCAATGCCGCGATCAATCCGCTGGTGCAGGTGATGCGCCCGGTCAGCCCGCTGGCCTGGCTGCCGATCGTGACGATGGTGGTTTCCGCCTCGGTCAGCAGCGATGATCCGACCCTGCCCAAGAGCTTCGTGATCTCTGCCGTTGTCGTTATGCTCTGCTCGCTCTGGCCGACGCTGATTAACACCGCGATCGGCACGGCCAGCATCGACAAGGACTTGATCGCGGTGGGCCGCGTGCTGCGCCTTGGCTGGTTCGCCAAGTTGACCCGACTCGTCCTGCCTTCCTCGCTGCCCTATATCTTCACGGGCATGCGCCTTTCGCTCGGCACCGGCTGGATGGTGCTGATCGCCGCGGAAATGCTCGCGCAGAACCCGGGGCTGGGCAAGTTCGTGTGGGACGAATTCCAGAATGGTTCGGAAAAGTCGCTCGCTCGCATCATGGTTGCCGTGGTGGTGATTGGCCTGATCGGCTTCGGCCTCGACCGGGTGATGATGGCGCTGCAGTCCTTCGTCAGCCGCAACCGCACCGTCTGAGGAGCTTGTCCGATGGCTACGATCCTTTCCCTGAAAGATCTCCGCAAGTCCTACGAGGGCAAGTCCGGTGGCGTGACCGAAGTCCTGGGCGGCATCGACCTTGATGTCGAGGAAGGCGAATTCATCGCGATCCTCGGCTTCTCCGGAGCGGGCAAGACCACGCTGATCTCGGCCATCGCCGGTCTGGTCGAACCCGATGCCGGAGAGATCCTGCTGCGCGGCAAGGCGATTGACGGGCCCGACAAGGATCGCGGGCTGGTGTTCCAGTCCTACTCGCTGTTCCCGTGGCTGACGGTCGAACAGAATGTGGCGCTGGCGGTGGACTCGGTTCACAAGGATCGCACCAGGGAAGCGCGCGCCGCGCTGGTCCGCCAGAAGGTCGAACTCGTTGGCCTGGGCCACGCGATGGAGCGCAAGCCCGCGCAGCTTTCCGGCGGGATGCGTCAACGGGTTTCGGTGGCGCGCGCGCTGGCAATGGAGCCCGAGATCCTGCTGCTGGACGAGCCGCTTTCGGCCCTCGACGCCCTGACCCGCGCCAAGCTGCAAGACGAGATCGACCGCATTCGCGAGGAAGAGAAGCGCACGATCATCCTTGTCACCAACGACGTGGACGAGGCGCTGCTGCTGGCAGACCGGGTGGCGGTGCTGACGCCTGCTCCGGCGGCAAGGATCGGCCGGATATTTCCGGTGACCCTGCCGCGACCACGCGATCGCGAGGCGGTGAACGACAGCGTCGAATTCCAGAAGCTGCGCACCGAGATCGTCAATTACCTTGGCGAGCTGGCCGGCGAGAAAGCGGCGCAGGGCAGCGATTTCGGGCATTTGCCCAACGTCACCCCGCTCGATCTGGCGCCTCCGCCCAAGGCTTATCAGGACGCGGCGAGGAAGGGCGCGACGCGGCGCTACATGGAGTTCTGGAAGCTCCACAAAGTCTACCCCACGCCTACGGGTCCGCTGACCGTGGTCGAGGATTTCAACCTGATGATGGACAAGGGCGAGTTCATCTCGCTGATCGGCCATTCGGGTTGCGGCAAGTCTACCGTGCTGACGATGGCGGCAGGCCTCAACGAGATCAGCAAGGGCGGCATCATCCTCGACAACCGCGAGATCGACGTGGCGGGACCGGACAAGGCGGTGGTGTTCCAGGCGCCCAGCCTGATGCCGTGGCTGACCGCGCGGCAGAATGTGGCACTGGGGGTGGAGCGGGTCTATCCGCACGCGACCCGATCGGAACGGCGCGAGATCATCGATTATTACCTCGACCGCGTGGGCCTGGCCGATGCCAAGGACAAGATGGCGGCGGAAATGTCGAACGGCATGCGCCAGCGTGTCGGCATCGCCCGCGCCTTCGCGCTCTCCCCGCGCCTGCTGCTGTTGGACGAGCCCTTCGGCATGCTCGACAGCCTGACGCGCTGGGACTTGCAGGACGTGCTGGTCGAGGTTTGGAACCGCACCAAGGTGACCGCGATCATGGTGACGCATGACGTTGACGAGGCGATCCTGCTGGCTGACCGCGTGGTGATGATGACCAACGGCCCCAATGCCACCATCGGCAAGGTGTTGAAGGTTGACCTGCCGCGCCCGCGCGATCGCAAGACGCTGCTCAAGCACCCGGATTTCTACGCCTACCGTCAGGAAGTCCTGCGCTTCCTGGCCGAATACGATCACGGGCCGAAGGCCCACGCCGCCTGAGCGGTGACTTGAAATTGAGGGGATGCCTGAACGGCCTTCTTTGAGGGGTTCAGGAGGGAAACATGAAAAAGACTGTAATCACGGCGACGCTGCTCGCGTCGTCGATCGCGTTCGCACATCCGGCGTTTGCCGCTGGCAAGCCTGCGTTTGGCGATCCCATACCGGCTGGGGAGGGGCTGACGCTCGATCCGATCATCGATGCGCGCATTCGCTATGAAGGCGTGGACCAGCCAACGGTCGATGCCGATGCGCTGACCGTGCGGCTGCGCACAGGCGTTGAACTGAAGCACGCGCCGTCGCACCTCTCGGTGCTGGTCGAGGCCGAAGGCACGTTGGGCCTCGTCAACGACTACAACGCCTTTCCCTTCGCGCTGCCCGGCAGCTCGCAGCGCCGCCCACAGTACGCAGTGGTCGCCGATGGCGAGAGCATCGACCTCAACCGCGCGCAGATCATGTACAAGGTGGAGGACTTCGCCCTGACCGTCGGGCGGCAGCGGATCAACCTTGACGATCAGCGCTTCGTTGGCTCGGTCGGCTGGCGTCAGAACGAGCAGACCTTCGATGCAGTGCGCGCCGAAGCGACGGTCGGGCCTGTCAGCATTGATGCCACTTATGCGATCCAGCAGGATTCGATCTTCGGATCGGAAGCCGGGCCGCGCCGCGCGATGGACGGGGACTTCGTCTTCGTGCAGGCTGCGGTAAAGGCTGGTCCCCTGCAGGTGAAGGGCTTTTCCTACATCATCGACTATGACGAGGCCTTCGCGTTCGCAAATTCCTCGCAGACCTATGGCGGGCGCGTGTCGGGCAGCATCCCGCTGTCGAAGGCGGTGAAGCTCAATGTGCTGGCCAGCTATGCGCGGCAGATGGACATCGGCCGCAACCCGGTGAACTACGAGGCAGATTTCGTGGTGGGCGAGCTTGGCTTGGCGTATCAGGGCTTCACCCTGACCGGCGGCTATGAAAAGCTGGGCGCGGACAAGGCTGCGGGCAAGTCGTTCCAGACGCCGCTGGCAACGCTGCACAAGTTCAACGGCTGGGCCGACCTGTTCCTGACCACGCCCGGCAATGGGATTGAGGACTATTACGTCACGTTGGCCAAGGTCTTCCCGAAGGTGAAGGCGGTGCAGGGCCTCAACGCGAACGTCACCTATCACGAATTCCGCAGCGATGTGGGCAACGTGAAATTCGGCACGGAATGGGATGCCAGCCTTGGCTTCAAGACGAAGAAGGTGGGCTGGCTGGTCAAGTACGCCAACTACAACGCCGACAAGTTCGGCGTCGATCGCCAGATCCTGTGGTTGCAGGCCGAGGTGGCGTTCTGATAGTGACGTGCTGCACTGCAAAATAACCCTTGCAGTGCAGCCCCCGAATCGGTTAGCCAAGTGAACGAAGGCCAAGCGCCGCCCAAAGTCGGGTGGATCAATCGCAAGGCCTGAAAGATCAACATCGCGTGGCAACGTCGCCGCCCAGACCTTCCCAATCGGGATGCGTTCGGGCGGCTTTTTGTGTTCACGCGTCTGCGAAGGAACGTTTGCGTGAACGCCCCTGCTACCCTGATGGAAAAGGACCGGACCGCGCCCGTGAAGGAGCGGTTGGTGGTGATCGGCAACGGCATGGCCGGGTGCCGCGCCGTCGAGGAAATCCTTGCCCGCGATCCTGCGCGTTTCGACGTGACGATCTTCGGCGCGGAACCGCGGGTGAATTACAACCGCATCATGCTTTCGCCAGTGCTCGCGGGCGAAAAGGCGTTCGAGGACATCGTCATCAATGGCGAGGACTGGTACGCCGACAACGACATTACGCTGGTTTCCGGCGATCCGGTGGTGGCGATCGACCGAGAAACGCAGACGGTGCTGGCCAAGTCGGGCCGGGTCGAACCCTATGACCGGCTGCTGATCGCCACCGGCTCCGATCCGTTCATCATCCCCGTGCCCGGCAAGGACCTGGCGGGCGTGGTCACTTTCCGCGATCTGGATGACGTCGACAAGATGCTGAACGCCGCCGAAAAGGGCGGCTGCGCGGTAGTGATCGGCGGTGGCCTGCTCGGGCTGGAGGCAGCGCATGGCCTTTCGCTTCGCGGCATGAAGGTCACCGTCGTTCATCTCATGCCGACGCTGATGGAGCGCCAGCTCGACGAGGCGGCAGGCTACTTGCTCAAGACCGAGCTTGAACGGCGCGGCCAGACCATCGTGACCGGTGCCGACACCGCCGAAATCATCGGTCGGGATGGCCACGTGGCCGGTGTAAGGCTCAAGGACGGGCGCGAATTTGCTGCCGACATCGTGGTCATGGCCGTCGGCATCCGCCCGGCCACCGGCCTTGCCAAGGCGGCAGGCCTCGCAGTCGAGCGCGGTGTTGTCGTTGACGACCACATGGTCACCAGCGACCCGGCGATCATGGCGGTGGGTGAATGCGTGCAACACCGCGGTGCCTGCTACGGTCTGGTTGCCCCCTTGTGGGACATGTGCCGCGCGCTGGCCGATGCGGCTTGCGCGGATCCTTCTGGCTATGAAGGTTCGGTCACCTCGACCAAGCTCAAGGTTTCGGGGATCGACCTGTTTTCGGCCGGCGACTTTTCGGGCGGGGATGGCGCTGAGGACATCGTCATGCGAGATGCCGCGCGCGGGCTCTACAAACGCGTTGTCGTAAGGGACAATAAGCTCGTCGGCGCGGTGCTCTATGGCGATACCGCCGATGGCAACTGGTACTTCGACCTGCTGAAGAAGGGCGAGGATATCTCCGACATCCGGGAGGCGCTGATTTTCGGCCAGGCCTTCGCCAGCGGAGGCGCCCTGCTGGACCCTAATGCCGCCGTTGCAGCTCTTTCGGACGACGCAGAAATCTGCGGCTGCAACGGCGTTTCCAAAGGCAAGGTGATCGAGACGGTCAATGCCGGTGCCTGCAGCCTCGATGCGGTGCGCAGCACCTGCAAGGCTTCGGCCTCCTGCGGATCGTGCACCGGTCTGGTCGAAAGCCTGCTGGCGCTCACATTGGGCGGTGAAGTTCAGTCGGGTCCGAAGACGTTGTGCAAGTGCACCAGCTTTAGCCACGACGACGTCCGCCGCCTGATTGTCGACAAGAGCCTCAAGGCCATCCCGCAGGTGATGCAGGAACTGCACTGGACCACGCCTGATGGTTGCTCGTCATGCCGCCCGGCTTTGAACTACTATCTGCTCTGCGCCTGGCCGGGCGAGTACGAGGACGATCAGAAGAGCCGCTTCGTCAACGAACGCCTTCACGCCAATATCCAGAAGGACGGCACCTATTCCGTCGTCCCGCGCATGTGGGGTGGGCTCACCAACCCGCGCGAGCTGCGCGCGATTGCCGATGTGGTCGAGAAGTACAACGCGCCAATGGTCAAGGTGACCGGCGGCCAGCGGCTCGACATCTTCGGCATCAGGAAGGAAGACCTGCCTGCCGTCTGGGCCGACCTCAATGCCGCAGGGATGGTTTCGGGCCACGCCTATGGCAAGAGCTTGCGCACCGTGAAGACCTGCGTCGGGTCCGAATGGTGCCGCTTCGGCACGCAGGATTCGACCGGCCTCGGCGTGAAGCTGGAGCGGATGACCTGGGGTTCATGGATGCCCCACAAGTTCAAGATTGCCGTCAGCGGTTGCCCGCGCAATTGCGCCGAGGCGACGATCAAGGACTTCGGCGTGGTCTGCGTCGATAGCGGGTACGAACTCCACGTCGGCGGCAATGGCGGGATCAAGGTCCGCGCCACTGACCTCTTGTGCAAGGTTGCGACCGAGGCAGAGGCGATGAACGTCTGCTCGGCCTTCATCCAGCTCTATCGCGAACAGGCGCATTACCTTGAGCGCACCGCGCCGTGGATCGAACGGGTGGGCCTCGATCACGTGAAGGCGGGGTTGTTCGACGATCCCGACAGCGTGCGCCGCCTCGCCGCCCGGTTCCGCAATTCCCAGACCTTCTGTCAGGACGATCCCTGGGCCGAGCGCGTGGCCGGCAAGGACGCGGACCTGCACCAGCACCTTGCCGAGGTGCGTCCCCTTCAGCTGGAGGCCCTGTAATGATCGGAGACTGGCTCGACATCGGTCACGTAGACCAGATCACCCCCGGCACTGCGCGTACGCTCCCGGTCGTGGGATCGGACGAGATTGCGGTGTTCCGCACGCTCAAGAACGAGTTCTATGCGCTTGTGAACAAGTGCCCGCACAAGCAGGGTCCACTTTCGCAGGGCATCGTTCACGGCAATGTCGTCACATGCCCGCTGCACAACTGGAACATCTCGCTCAAGACGGGCGAGGCGCTTGGGGAGGACAATGGGTGCGTCCCTACCGTCCCGATGAAGGTTGACGCAGGCCGCATGTACCTTTTGCGCTCGGCCGTTGTCGGGAGGCGTGCTGCTTGAGGGCGGTTCGCACCACGTGCGCCTATTGCGGCGTCGGTTGCGGCATTCGCGCCGAGGTGACGGGAGAGCGTGCGGTCGTCATCCAGGGCGATGCGCAGCACCCGGCGAACCTTGGCAAGCTGTGCTCGAAGGGCACGCATCTGGGCGAAACGGTGGGGCTGGAAGGCCGCCTGCTCCACCCCATGATCGGCAACGCCCGCGCCGGGTGGGACGAGGCGCTCCACCTCGTTGCCGGCAAGATGCGCGACTGCATAGAGCAGCACGGTCCGGACAGTGTTGCGCTCTATGTCTCGGGCCAGCTTCTGACCGAGGACTACTATGCCGCCAACAAGCTGATGAAGGGCTTTGTCGGCAGCGCCAACATCGACACCAATTCGCGCCTGTGCATGGCCAGCGCCGTCGCCGCGCACAATCGGGCGTTCGGCGAGGACGTAGTGCCGGTCACCTACGATGATCTCGACGAGGCGGACCTGATCCTGCTTGTCGGCTCGAACACGGCTTGGTGCCACCCGGTGATCTGGCAGCGGATCGAGGCGGCGCGCGAGGCGCGGGGTACGAAGATCGTGGTGATCGATCCGCGCCGCACCGAAACGGCGGAACAGGCTGACCTTCACGTGCCCGTCCAGCCAGATGGAGATGTGGCGCTGTTCAATGCGCTGCTGGCAGAGATGGTCCGGCGGGGGCTTGCCGATACGGTCCCGGCGATGGGCGAACACGGCCTTTCGCCCGATACCTTTGCCGCGCTGGCTGATCTCGTCGCCACGCACCCGCGCATGGTCACCGTGTTCTCGATGGGCGCGAACCAGTCGATTGCGGGAACGGACAAGGGCAACGCGATCATCAACCTGCACCTTGCCATGGGCCGCATCAACGCGCCGGGCATGGGGCCGTTTTCGATGACCGGACAGCCCAACGCCATGGGCGGGCGCGAAGTCGGCGGGCTTGCCAATATGCTGGCCTGCCATCTCGGCTTTTCCGAAAGCGAACTGTCCGATGTCGCCGCGTTCTGGCAGGCCCCGCGCATGTGCAGCGCCCCCGGCCTCAAGGCGGTGGACCTGTTCCGCGCCGTGCACGATGGCCGCGTCAAATTCCTGTGGGTGATGGCTACCAACCCCGCCGTTTCGATGCCCGATGCCGGTTTCGTGCGCGAGGCCCTGGCCAAGTGCGAAACGCTGGTCGTATCGGACGTGATCGCCGATACAGACACCGCACGGCTCGCCCACATCCGCCTGCCCGCGCTGGCCTGGGGCGAGAAGGACGGCACCGTCACCAACTCCGAACGCCGCGTGAGCCGCCAGCGCGCTCTGTTTGCTGCGCCGGGAGAGGCAAGGGCGGATTGGGCAATCATCGCCGACGTTGCAAAGACGATGGGCTTTGCAGGGTTCGATTGGACCAACGCCGCCGCCGTGTTCCGCGAATATGCGGCAATGACCGCGCTTTCGGTAAAGCACGGCAAGGTTCTTGACCTGACCGCCCATGCCGGGATTTCCGACGCGGATTACGAAGCGCTTGACCCGTTCGTTTGGGGAGGACGCCATCCGCTGCAGGGCCGCGAGATGAAGATCGTGCCCGTCGAGCCCCGCACCCGCCCGGTCGACCCGGATTTTCCCTTGCGCCTCAACACCGGCCGTTACCGCGATCAATGGCACACGATGACCCGCACCGGCCTTTCGCCCACGCTTGCCCAGCACCGGCGCGAACCGCTGCTCGAGGTGCATCCTGCCGATGCCGCTGAGGCAGGTATTGCCGATGGCGCGCTTGCCCGCGTCGTCTCGGCAGCGGGCAGTTCGGTGTTCCGCGCGAGCGTGACCGATGCGCAAGGCCGCGGCCAGGTCTTCGTGCCGATGCACTGGACTGATGCCATGGCGAGTGGCGGGCGCGGCAACCTTCTGCCCGATCAGTCGGTCGATCCGGTGTCCGGCCAGCCTGGTTTCAAGAACAACGCCTGCCGGATCGAGCCGGTCGGCAGCGAATGGCGCGGCTTCCTTGTCCGCCGTGAACCGGTCAGCCCGCAGGGCGTTGTCTGGTGGAGCCGATCCGCGATAGCTGGCGGTTGGCTTTATGAGCTCGCTGGCAACGGCGCTGTCGATGCCGATGCCTTGCTGCCCGCAGGCAATCGCAGCGAGGCGGTCGATCTGGCGCGTGGCATGCGCCGTCTCGCCGTGGTCGATGGCAGCGGCGCGATGGCCGGAGCGCTATTCATCACCCGCATCGGGCAATTGCCACCGCGTGATTGGATCGCGGCGCAACTGGGGGCGAGTGGCGCGCACCTTCCCGAACTGCTGGCCGCGCGGCCCAGCGCTCCTGCGCCGCATCGCGGGCCGGTGGTCTGCGTCTGCCACGGCATCGGCACCAACCAGATTCTTGCCCATGCCGAGCAGGGCGCGCGGACCGTGGCGGAAGTGGGCAGGGCGTGTGGCGCGGGGACCAATTGCGGTTCGTGCCGCCCGGCGATTGCCCGGCTGCTGCGCGAATGGAACGAGACATGCGAAGAGGCTGCGCAATGAACGACTTTCCGCAGGGCATGGTCTGGCTGGTCGGGGCAGGGCCGGGCGATCCGGAATTGCTGACCCGCAAGGCGGAGCGGCTGATTGCATCGGCCAGTGTGATCTTCCACGATGCGCTGGTTGCCCCCGGCGTTCTGGCGCTGGCCGCGCCGAGTGCAAGGCTGGTCCATGTTGGCAAGCGTTCCGGGCGGCATTCCAAGGCGCAGGAGACGATCGACAGCCTGATTGTTGAAGCTGCGCTGGCGGGGCATCGCGTGGTGCGTCTAAAGGGTGGAGAACCTGCGATCTTCGGCCGCGCCACCGAAGAGCTGGACGCCTGCCGCGCGGCAGGCGTGGCGGTGCGGATCTGTCCCGGCGTGACAGCCGCCAGCGGCGCCGCAGCCAGCCTCGGCGCCTCGCTCACCCTGCGCGGCCTCGCTCGCAAGCTGACCTTCGTGACGGCGCATGTCCGTGCGGGCGAAACGCTCTCGCTCGATTGGGCATCGCTGGCCGATCCCGATGCGACGCTGGCCGTCTACATGGGCAAGTCGTCGGCGGGCGCAGTGTCACGCGGGCTGATCGAGGCCGGGCTGCCCGCCGACACGCCGGTTGCCCTGGTCGAGGCGGCGAGCCTTCCGGAGGAGCGCCAGTTCCATACGCGCCTCGATCTGCTGCCGCTTGTCGCGCGCACGGCGCTGGGCGATGGCCCGGCGCTGTTGCTGATCGGTCAGGCCATGGCGCGGCGCGATGGCGTGACCGCGACAAGCAGCGCCGTGTTCACGGTCAACTCCTGATCAGAACGCGGCGATCCCGGTAATGGCGCGGCCGAGGATCAGCGCGTGGACATCGTGCGTGCCTTCGTAGGTGTTGACCGTCTCGAGGTTCACCATGTGGCGGATCACCTGATATTCGCCGGAGATGCCGTTGCCGCCGTGCATGTCACGCGCCATGCGAGCAATGTCGAGCGCCTTGCCGACGTTGTTGCGCTTGACGATGGAGATCATTTCGGGCGCGAACCTGCCGGCGTCCATCAGGCGGCCGACTTGCAGTGAGGCGTGCAGGCCCAGCGTGATTTCGGTCAGCATGTCGGCGAGCTTCTTCTGGTAAAGCTGCGTGCCCGCCAGCGGGCGGCCGAACTGATGACGATCCAGACCATATTGCCGCGCCGCGTGGTAGCAGAACTCCGCCGCTCCCAGTGCGCCCCATGAGATGCCGTAGCGCGCGCGGTTGAGGCAGCCGAACGGACCTTTCAGGCCCTGCACGTGCGGCAGCAACGCATCGTCCGGAACGAAGACATCGTCCATCACGATCATGCCCGTGATCGAGGCGCGCAGGCTGACCTTGTTCTCGATCTTGGGCGCGGACAGGCCTTTCATGCCCTTTTCCAGCACGAAGCCGCGAATGCCGCCGCCATGCGCCTCGCTCTTGGCCCAGACGACGAAGACATCGGCAATCGGTGCGTTGGAAATCCAGGTCTTGGCGCCGTTGAGCACATAACCGCTATCGACCTTCCGGGCCACCGTGCGCATCCCGCCCGGGTCCGACCCCGCGTCAGGCTCGGTCAGGCCGAAGCAGCCGATCCATTCGCCGGTGGCCAGCCTGGGCAGATACTTGCGCCGTTGCTCTTCCGATCCGTACTCGAAGATCGGGAACATCACGAGGCTGGACTGCACGCTCATCATCGAGCGGTAACCGGAATCGATCCGCTCCACCTCGCGTGCGACAAGGCCGTAGGATACGTAACCGGCGTTGGCGCAGCCGTAGTCCTCGGGCAACGTCACGCCAAGCAGGCCCTGGCTGCCCATCTCGCGGAAGATTTCAGGGTCGGTATGCTCGTTGGCGAAAGCATCGATCACGCGGGGGGCAAGGCGATCCTGCGCGAAGCTGCGTGCGGCATCGCGGATCATCCGTTCATCATCGGTAAGCAGGCCGTCCAGCCCCAGTGCGTCTTCCCAATCGAACGGTACCATGCCTGCCATTGCGTGCTCTCCGAATGCGCTCCCTGTGCAGCGGGTGATTGCACCTGAAATCAGTTCACTTCAACCACCCAAATGGCCACGCGCATCTGATTGTGGGGAAACATTGCAAGCAGGCCCCGCTGCTGGCTAGGTTGGCAAGTGATGACCATGCCGCACTCGCACCTGCACCCGATCTATGCCGAAATGCCGGTGACAATCTTCGAGCACATGTCCGGCCTTGCCCGCGATCTGGGCGCGATCAATCTGGGACAGGGGTTCCCAGATGGTCCTCCTCCTGCCGAATTGCTGCGCGCATTGACCCGCGCCGCGATGGAGCAATCGCACCAGTATCCGCCGATGGCCGGATTGCCCGAACTGCGAAGGGCTGTCGCAGGCTTCTACGCTCGCATCCAAGGTCTCGATCTTACGCCGGAAAGCGTAGTGGTGACATCGGGCGCGACCGAGGCGGTGGCTTCGGCCATCCTGGCGGTGGTTGCGCCGGGTGACGAAGTCCTGCTGTTCGCGCCTGCCTATGATGCCTATGCGCCGCTGGTCCGCCGTGCAGGCGGCAAGCCGGTGTTCGTCGCGCTCAAGCCGCCAGTGTGGGCGTTCGACGCCGCCACCATCGCCGGGGCGATCACGCCCCGGACGCGGGCACTTGTCCTCAACGATCCGCTCAATCCCACAGGGACGGTAGCGTCGCCAGCCGACCTCGCCATGCTGGCGGGACTGTGCGTTGCGCATGATCTTTTCGCGATCTGTGATGAAGTTTGGGAAAACGTGCGCTTCGACGGCCGGGCGCATGCATCGCTGCTGGCGCAGCCGGGGATGGCGCAGCGGGCGGTCAAGATCGGCTCAGCGGGCAAGATCTTTGGCGCAACCGGGTGGAAGGTTGGCTGGATCGTAGGCGCCCCAGAAGTGGCCGCGGTGGTTGGCCGAGCGCATCAGTTCCTCACCTTCACCACCCCGCCGATGCTACAATGGGCCGTGGCCGAAGCGCTTGACGATCCGGCGATTGCACCAGGCTGCCATGCGCAATGGTCTGTCACGCGCGAGCGGCTGATTGCCGGGCTGAAGCAGCAGGGCTTTTGCGTGTTGGACAACGTGGCGACGTGGTTCACCTGCATCGACCTGCCTGCTTCCGGCATTGCGCTGGACGACCGGACGTTCAGCGAGAGGGCCGTGCGCGAAGCGGGCGTTGCCTCGATCCCCATCTCGGCGCTGTGGGAAGGGGAAGGACGTCCCGATCACATCGTCAGGCTGTGCCATTGCAAGAACGCCGCGATGCTCGACGAAGCGGTGGACCGGCTCGGCCGGTGGCGGACGGAATTGAAATCGAGCTAATTCGATTTCCTCGGTCAGGGCCGATAGTCCAGCAATGTCCAGACTCTGGCGCCACGAGCGCGACGTCGCCCCTCGCTTAGGAAGGCAACCGAAGCAAGGCCCCATTGCCAGCGCTTCTGCACGGCAGATGAAGCATATCATAACTTGCGCAACTCCTTATGCGCAAAACTGATAATTATGCGCGGGTGAACCTGGGCGTGATGCTGGCGCTGCAGTCACGCTATTCGCTGACAATCTATGATCTGGGTTGCCTGATCATCAATCGCCAGAATCGCACGGTGCGCATGAGCGTCGAGGAGTTGCGTCGCAGGATCGGCGTGCCTGAGGGAAGTCTCAAGAACTTCGCCGAGCTGCGCCGGGAGGTCCTGGCAAAGTCGAAGGCCGAGATCGATCAGCTTGCCGATTTCACGGTCGAGTGGGAGGAGATTCGTGGCTCAGGGCGTGGCCGTCCTGTGCAATCGGTGAAGATGACATTCATGCCCAAGGATTCCTCGGCGCAGGAGGAAGCAGCGCGTGAGCTTGACCGGCCTAAGGTCGGTCGGCGTGCCAGACGCGAAGGGACAACCGAGACTCTGGAAGCCTTGGCACCTCCCCTTCCCCCTGCAAAGTCCCGTGAACCAAGGAAGGCTCCGCTGCCGCGGGCAAACCGGCAGCTTTTCCCGGAAGGTTCGCTGCATTTCTGCGGGGACAATCGCCTGCTTGCGATCCTGGGTGATTTCGGAGGGGGCTGGGACAAGGACCTGGTGGCGCAGGCTTATCGTGAGCAAATGGGGGCTCGACTGGAGAAACTTGCAGGCGAGGCATTGTACAAGTCCTTCGAAGGCTTCTGCCGCGGTTTCGTCAGGGTCCGTGGAAAGGCTTGACCCCCCCTTCCCTCACATAAAGCGCCAGCCATGGGGTGCGATCGGCACGCCCAGGCCCTTCAGGAGACATCCGGCTGGTGTCAGCCCTCCCCTTGCGTCTCGCTTTCGACCAGATCGAGCAATGCAACAATTCCGTCCGGAAGGCTGAGGTTGCGTGCGTCGCACCACCGCACCAGGCGATCGCGCTCAGGCGGAGACAGGCGCATGCTGATGTGCAGCGTTCGCGCAGGTCCCCTGACCGGCTTGCGCTTTGGCGTAACGCTCAAATCGGCCGGAATCTGCGGGAAATAGTTGCCAGGCAGGCTTGGCGATGACGGTTGGGGCCGCACGGGTTGGTGAACGGAAGCGGGCGACGTAGCGACAGGTGTTGGCGCTGTTGCCGCGACAAGCGACTTGAGCAAGCTTGCCGGGTCTTCGCCCGCAAGACGCTGGCGGGTCTGGCCGATGATGTCGCCAAGGGGGTTTGGTGTGTCGCGTCCAGCGTCAGCCATTGTTGCTGTCCTTCGTCTGAATTGCCGTCAGGATCTGCGCGAGGATGGCTTGGGCTATACGCCTTGCCTTCTCGGCGCGGGCCAGACCCGCAGTTTCCACCTCGGCAAGAGTCAGGCGGAAATTTGACATTGCTCGGTATGCATCGAGCATATGCATTTTCTCGGGAAACGTCGGTAGTGCATTTGCTATCTGGGCATCGATTTCCCATTCCGCCTTGGATCGCGCCACCTGCCCAGTCTGGGTGATGAGGACCCGGAATGGGACGCCCCGGCACATGCGCGTGAGCATGTCGCTTGTCTCTACGGTGCGTTCGAGATCGAGCCGGCTCGAGCGCGTTGGGATGACGACGAAGTCTGAATCCATCGCGGCATAGGCCGTCTTGAAGTTCGAAGTCCCTTCGGAATCCACAATAACCAGTTGGGCAAGGCTTCTGGCTTGGGCAATGGCATTGCCGATGTCGGCATCGCGCAGCTGTGAGGCATCCTCGACGACGATTCGGCTCCCCTCCCCCTTGCCCGTGGCTTGGCGGTCACGATGCCAGTTCATCAGGCTGTTCTGGCGATCGGCGTCCAACATGTGGACGGTTCCGCCCAGTGCGTCGAACTCCGATGCAAGGGCGAGCGCCAACGTCGTCTTGCCCGCTCCGCCCTTGCTTTGTGCGATTGTAACTACTGGCACACTTGCCTCTCGTTCCGGCCCCTGCGCTCGCTTGCACTGGCGCACTGCTGTTCGATGTCATTAGCGTGGCACCGACTGCTTTGCAATGCGCATTGGGTTATGCGTGCAACCTTGCGCTCGCTTGCGTGGTCACTGTGTAACTCGAATTGACACGTGATGTGGACCTCGCGTGTGATCTCGCTGAGCCACGTGCTGGTGGGTGTGATTCCAAGCTTACACGCATGTTTACATGTGCATGTGCCGTACAACGCTAGATTGCTTATACAGGCGCGATACAAACCAAGCGCGCTTGCAATTGGTGATGCGATGTTGTGTTTGCAAGCGTGTGCAGAATGTGCCGCGCGGCACTATGCGCGGCACAAAGCGTGACACGGGGCGAGGTGTGCTACAAGCATAAAAAGGCGTTTATTTTCAGTTAGTTGCTGAAAAATGCCGACAATAGACACGTCGTAGGTATCGTCCGACAAGCAACCACCTCCAGCTAGAAGATGCGCCTATGCCTGCGAAGAACAACCAGTCATCGCCTAAGGCAATCCCCCCAAGTCCAAACCGACCAGGCAAACTGTCACAAACGCATCTCGAGTGAAGTGGAAGAGTACGCTAGGGCCTGAAAGCCGCACCGGCCCATCAAGAATCCCATCACACGGTGCACGAACGGCTACAACCTCGCCAAGCCCTCGAAGCTTGATCGCGAAACACCGTCCCCCAAAACTACATAGATACCAAGGCTCTCATGCCGGAGTCGAAATACCACTCCGTGCTACGAAACGACGACCAGACCAGAAACCACCCGGCGCGACCGCAGGACTGGCTAATCGGTGTCGGCTGCACCACGCTCGTATCGCGCCAGGAGCCTGTCGATGTCAGCCATGGAAGCATCATACTCACCGATCGCAGCCGGGGAAAAAGCAAAACCTCCGCTTGCGTCACACGAAACAGGGTAAAGCTGATGCGTCGGCAAAGTCGTCCCGAATAACCACACACCCGAAAGCTTTGTGCGCGCGACAATGCCGCTGTCCAAAAGTCCGCTCAGAATGGCGCGTACACCGAGCCTGGTCGCGTCCAGGAGAATCTCGATCTGCGAAGAGCGCAAGGGACCAAAGCCGTCCAGCAACTCTATCAGGGCAGGGGCCCTTGAGCTCGCACGCCTGCCGGCCTGAAGGGCCTTAATGCGTTCACACGCCGCTCCTGCATCGACGATATTCTGCCGTAGACGATGCGTGACGTCCCGCAATGCCATGGCAATCATACCTCGCGCCGCGCACCGGTCCGAGGGATCGATCGATCCGATCGTATTCACAGCATCAGCACGAATAAGTCCGGGGAAGGGGAGGGCCACGGACAAATTGCCAGACCTCTGCCATCGCTCGCCCCAAACCATTTCGACCGCCCAACGGGGGGAGGGGGGGGCATGCCGCTCGACAGTAACGCTCCTCGGACCTAGCATAACGGTCTGGTAATGAGGTTCCGAAGGTGCAAACAGCAAGCTCTCGCCAAGCGACACGTGGAGCTCACGCAAATCAGCCAAGGGGTGTGGGGAGGGCGGCAGCTGGTTGACCAGCCCGTGCGCACCATCAACAATTGTGCGGATGTCGATGTGGTCAGTGTCTGAACTACCCCCAACCCCCCAAAGGGCAACAGGGGCGAGCAGTGCTCTCTTGAAGCGGGGTGCAATATCGGCCAGCTCCTGCCAACTGCTATGGCCAAATTCTGTGAGGATGGTCTCACAGATGGCTCTCGGGTCGCGCTTCCCCAATGCGGGTTCGTCACTTAGGGTCGCAAGTCCAGCAAACCAGGCGTGAAAGCGATGTTCGGTGAACTCGTGGCCTTCACCGGCCAGCGCCGAAACAAGTAGATTGCGCAAGCTGCGCAGAGCCAGAAGCTGTCGAACCGATGTCGCGGGACAAAGAAGCAGTCAATCAACGTAACCTCCTGATAAAATGCCAT
>NZ_LSIA01000181.1:0-1200 GCF_001556015.1 Novosphingobium sp. CCH12-A3
CTTCCGAAGGGAGAGGAGCGGGTTGGCCTTGTGCCCTCTCCTGACCTTTGGGCGGAGTGTATAACCTATATGGTTCGTTTTGTCAAGGAGAATGTAGATGGATTTGCAAAATTTAGGTAACTCGATACCTTAGCAATCTGCCGATATGAAAGGCCTTTTATGTCGCTATCTTACTATAATGAAGAAGACACTCTCATTCCCGTGGAGGGATTTCGTAGAAAACATCGTGATAATGTGCGTATACCGGAGATATATGAGTGTCCGAGTTGCCGAGAGTTAATTCCAGTTGAGGGATACGATAACGTAGTTGAAGATTGTAATCATTGCGGTACGCTCCTCCATTTTGCCAGCATTTGGGAGCATGTAGGAAACGAGTGCGTTCCGCTCAAAAGGCCACAATTTGGAATCCCTATCCCAACGGAAATGCCCTTGGCTGGACCCGCTGGTCGAACATCACAGCCACCTCTCGACATTTACGTTTTGATGCGTTTCGCAGGGCCATTTCATGACCTCGACAAAAATTCGTTTGCTGTCGGTAAACGCACGAAAGCAGGATATTGGATTTCGGGCATTTGGGCGCAGAATGTGGCACACTCTGAGCCGGTCGAATGGTGGCCTTTGCCGGGCGAATGTGCGTGATATCGGTTGACAACTGTTGGCTGATAATCCCGAAACCTGCGCCCTACCAAGCAGTCGCGCGTTCACTAAGCCTTGCTGCAGATTGATCGCCCGCCTGCACGTGCACATACCCCCTCCGTAATTCGCTAACGCGAATGTCACCTTCCCGTTTGTGCTTTGCAAAAACGGGAAGGATTTGGGTGTTACCGCCCCTTCCGCAGCACAATGTAAACCGCGCCCGCACCCCCATGCCTCGGCTGCGCGGGCCTTACCGCCGCGATTTGCCCCGCATGCGGGCTGTGTGCCAGCCAGTCGAGCAGTTTGGCGCGGATGACGCCTCGGCGGTTGCCGCGTTGGTCGTGTTCGTCGTGAGGGCGGGGCTTTCCGGCGATGAGGAGCATGACGCGGGCGCCCATGGCGAGGGCCTGGGCGATGCTGGCGGTGAGGCGGGCGTGGGCGGCGTCGAGGGTGAGGCCGTGGAGGTCTATGGTGACGTCGGGGGTAATTGGCCCTCGTGACAGTTTGCGGTCCCAGCTGGAATCTAGGCCGTGGCTTTGCAGGGGGCGGGCGACGGGTGTGGGC
>NZ_LSIA01000182.1:0-20263 GCF_001556015.1 Novosphingobium sp. CCH12-A3
CAAATCCGCTAAAACCCACGCATTCCCAAAGGCTTCAGAGTTTTTCACGGGCGACTAGCTAAGCTTCGCGCAAACAAGTATGGTTTTCTAAGAACCAACGGTACGTTTGTCGGATGCCATCCTCGAGAGGAATCGACGCCCGCCAGCCCATCCTACTCAGTCTGGAAACATCCATCAGCTTGCGCGGCGTTCCGTCTGGTTTCGACGTGTCAAAGCGTATTCGTCCGTTGTAGCCAACGATGTCCGCGATAAGCTTTGCAAGGTCGCCGATTGCAATGTCCTCCCCCCACCCGACATTGATGTGACTAAGCATCGGCTGCGTGTGGGCACTGTATTTCTCATTTGACAAATCCATGACGAACAGCGAGGCTTCGGCCATGTCGTCAACATGGAGGAATTCCCGACGCGGTTTCCCCGTGCCCCAGATGACTACTTCCTCGCGTCGAGCGGCAGTTGCCTCATGGAAGCGCCGAAGTAATGCAGGAAGAACGTGGGAGTTCTCAGGGTGGAAATTGTCGCCAGGACCATAAAGGTTCGTGGGCATGATGCAGCGATAGTCTGTGCCATACTGACGGTTGTAACTCTCGCAGAGTTTGATGCCAGCAATCTTAGCCACCGCATATGGCTCATTCGTTGGCTCCAGTTCTCCGGTGAGTAGAGCCTCCTCCCGAATTGGTTGCGTGGCCGCGCGAGGATAGATGCAGGACGAACCTAGCAGCAGCAGCCGGTGAATCCCGGCCGCGAAGGCTTGGTTGACCACATTGCATTCGATCATCAAATTTTCGTAGATGAACTCAGCGGGGTACGTGTTGTTAGCATGAATTCCGCCAACTTTGGCAGCTGCAAGGACAACCGCATCCGGGCGCTCCGTATGCAGGAATTGTCCTACTGCATGTTGGTCGCAAAGATCAAGCTCGGCGCGGCTACGCTTCAGGACCTCGACGCCTCGCAGTTCAAGTTTACGGGTGATGGAAGAACCAGCCATGCCGCGATGGCCGGCAACATAAACGCGCATTCTCGGCCTCAATTCTCAATTGCGACTGGCATGCTAAAGCCATGTGCGTTGAGCAGCGCATGGCGACGCGCCACTTCAAGATCTGCGGCGACCATTTCTGCACACATCTCACGCGCAGTAATTTCCGGCACCCAGCCAAGCTTATTCTTGGCCTTCTCTGGATCGCCCAATAAGGTCTCGACTTCCGCAGGTCGAAAATAGCGCGGATCGATCCGTACTATGATGTCTCCAGGTTTAAGTTTCGTAGCGACGTTGCTCTCAACCGCCTCGACCACACCACGCTCGTCGACACCCGTACTTTCGAAGCGAAGGGTAATCCCAAGGTCCTTCGCCGCCCATGAGATAAACTCACGTACAGAGTGCTGCTGTCCAGTAGCAATCACGAAATCCTCAGGTGCATCCTGTTGGAGCATCATCCACTGCATTCGGACATAGTCCTTGGCGTGCCCCCAATCGCGAAGAGCATCCAAGTTGCCCATGAACAAGCATTGCTCGAGCCCTTGGCTAATGTTTGCGAGCCCCCGGGTGATCTTGCGGGTCACAAACGTTTCCCCGCGCCGCGGACTCTCGTGATTGAACAGAATGCCGTTGCAGGCGTATATTCCATAAGCCTCGCGATAGTTTACGGTGATCCAGTATGCATAGAGTTTCGCAACCGCGTAAGGCGACCGGGGGTAAAAGGGCGTTGTTTCGCGTTGTGGTGTCTCTTGGACGAGACCGTAGAGTTCTGACGTAGAAGCTTGATAAAAACGTGTTTTCCTTTCTAGTCCTAAAAACCGTATAGCCTCAAGCAATCGCAACGTGCCGATCGCATCGACATCAGCAGTGTACTCAGACGCCTCAAAGCTCACTGCGACGTGACTTTGCGCACCAAGGTTGTAGATTTCGTCGGGTTGCACCTCCTGAATTATGCGTGTTAGATTGGATGTATCGGTTAGGTCGCCATAATGTAAGCGACAATTTGGGTTTGCGGCATGTGGATCCTGATAAATGTGGTCGATCCTTTGCGTGTTGAATGACGAAGCGCGGCGCTTTATGCCGTGGACTTCGTAGCCCTTATCTAAGAGCAACTCCGCAAGATAAGAACCATCCTGTCCCGTAATACCGGTGATGAGGGCGCGTTTTGTCATGGAGATTTTACATCCTTTAAATAAAACTGCTGAATTTTGCAAAGATTCTTTAACGCTAATGTTCCTAAGCCACCTATGTTATTTTTACGAATAGCGCGGTAGTCCTCGCAACTTTTCTTGATAATCCTTCCAAGAGAACGGTTGCTCTCCCCGCCCATCCGCATTTTAACTAGAACCTCTGGAATATAGGCTAGCTTGATATTTCCGATTGCGAGATAGCGGAGCATCGCATCGTAATCTGCGGCTATCCGGAACGAAGTGTCATAAAGACCGTAATCTTCGAAAACTTCGCGCCTCAAATACAATGTCGGATGAGGTGGCATCCAGCCTTGCTTGAGACGCCAATGCGTGAACTGTCCTGAGCGCCAATGCCGCACCACTCGCATCGGGCTGCTACGTGTTACATATTGGAGATCGCCATAAACCCCTTGGACTGAGGGGTCGCCAAACGCATCAGCCACCTTTGACAGGACGTGACGGTCGGCAAAGAAATCGTCTGAATGCATCATACCGATTACATCGCCGTTCGCGCGCGATATGGCGCGGTTGATCGCATCGTAAATCCCAAGGTCTCGCTCGGAAACAATTGATGCTGACGCGGCTGCCTCCCTGCGTACGATCTCAAGCGTCCCGTCATACGAGCCTCCATCTTGGATAACATGTTCGACGTCGTCATAGGATTGAGATTTGACGCTCGCGATCGCCGCACCAATCGTTTTGGCACGATTGAACACGGCAGTGACGACCGAGATCTTCATCGAAAGCTGTACCTTTTGGCTCGGGCGACCTGCTTCACTACTTGAGTGATCGAATGCGCAAATGCCATCTGATTTTTGACGTTTAGCGAACGGGCCAACTCTGAAGAAGCTGCTATCATCTCAGTTGTGCGTACTGGCGATGCCTCAATCGCCTCTGCGAGCGCAAGCGCGTCATTAGAATTAAAGAATTCCGCCTCAGGCGCTTGTTCTCGGTGAACCGGAATGTCAGAGAGGAGCAGCGGAGTGCCAATTGCCTTTGCCTCTTCAACGGTTGTGCTCCATCCTTCGAACAGCGACGGGTTGAGCAGCGCATTGGTGGTCGTCATCATAGCTTTCACCAGCGCGTGGTCGACACCTTCCAGCAGGACAAAATTGGATGCTGCTCCGGATTGCACGATTTGATTCATTAGTTCCGTTCGGTAGTTAGGTCTGCGCGGGTCTGAACCGCGACCTGTGGCGACAATCACTCGGTCAGAGCCGCGCTTTGCGAGGATGCTTGCCGCCTCAATCGCCAAAAAATGATTCTTGTGGTGCCATAATTGGTTCGGGAGGAAAATGAAGTCGCGCGGAATACCAGCGGATTGGAGCATATGCACCGCATCTAATGGTCCCGACCAATCATCGACTGGCACGGCAAACCGCGCAACGTGAGTTTTACCTCGCGAGGCCGGATAATAGGCGTGGCAATCGTGTTCGGCAGCAGCGCTGCTCAAGAGGACTGCCGCACTCGTGCCAATTTGCAGCCTAAACCCGGTTTCGCGGCGATACCATTTCACTTTACCAAATAAATGTGGCAGGGCACGATGTTGAAAGTCGGGTATCCACGCGATGGTGGGAATTTCGCTCCGCCAGCCGTAATAGGTTGCCCAGTCGAGCGCGACGGTGATACCTTCGCGCTTGAAAGCATTGAGCAGAGGTGCTCTGCGCCCGGTTAAAAGCGTTTTGAGGGTGCCGTTCCTGAAATCGGTATCGAAGGCAGCCTCTACCACCACTTTTGTGCGGGGCAAGGACCGAAACTCCGAAATGTAGGCTTCATCTGCCCTGTCCTCGCCAACAAAGACGTAAGCTTCGATCTCCGAATCGCCATACAGCGCCAGCGCACGGACGAAATTCCGCATGTACATCCATCCGCCGAACCATTCTTGGCCGCCGATGGGAGGGATTGCAAAACGAATCATGCCCGCTCCGTTGCGCGATACCAGTCGGCGTAGCTTTTTAGTCCATCTTCGACGCTTATCCGCCATTCGAAACCGAGGTCTGCCAGGTAGCCGGGCGCAGCCACGAGACTGTTGGGGTCTCCTGGGCGTGCCTTGCCGGAGAAGCCAATGCGTGTAGGATCCGCGCCAAATGCCCGTACGAGACTGTGTGATATAAACCTCACATTCGAACCAACACTGGACCCGGCGTTGATGATCGGCATGCCCACTTGCGCGAGCTCAGACGCGACATCAATTGCGCGCACTACGTCGTCAACATGGGTCCAGTCGCGCAATTCCTCCCCACTCCCGCCAAGTACAACTGGTCCTTCGTCTTGATGCAAACGGTTGCTCAGATCCCACAATAACTGTTTTCGTAAGCCCGGTCCGTAAACTGAGAAGAGGCGGACCGCTACCGCTCGAATGCCAAAGCTGCTCGACCATCCTTTGACGGTCGCCTCCATGGCGTATTTGTGAGCGCCATACGGCGAGTATGGATCAGTCGCAGCATCATCGTCGATCACATTGTGGTGAATGTTCCCGTATACCGCCGCCGATGAAACGATAACGAGGCGCGTTGCCGGCGCTTCGATGCGCAACCATTCAAGGAGGAGCGCGGTGCCCCCGACTGTGGCAGCAAAATCGCTTGCAGGATCCGTGAGCGACGCTCCCACCGAAGATCCACCAGCAAGATGGTAGATGACCTCTGGCGCGCCAACTTGGCGCTGCAGCAGGTCCAGATTCTGAAGCGAAAGACCGCCCGCATTCCAACCACATACCACATGGTCAAGACCCAAGCTAGCTGCGGGTACAAGATCAATCCCTGCAACTGCGCGGCCCTGTCCCCCCAGGTAGCGAACAAGATGGCTACCGATGAAGCCGGCCGCACCCGTGATCCAGACTGAACTCACGCTGGCTTCCAAGCCAAGAAGGTAGCATGCCGTCCAGGACGCCGGTCGAACCGGGAAAGCAAACGTCGAACCGTCTTGCCCACGCCGGGTATGTTTAGGAGGCTTAAGACGACGAGCTGCAGGGGTACAATAGGCATAACTTGCGCAGCGATGCGTTGATGGATCTCGCGCTCAGACTGCGGGCCGAAATTGATCGCACTGTCGAGAGAGCCGATAGTGCGCAAACCCTCAAAGCCCGCCTCGCGGATGGCCTTCTGGTAAAATAGGAGCGTGTTTGCGGACTCTCCGCCATAGCGGTGATGCAATGGATGAGAGGCAAGGAAGGCTGGTAGGTCCTTTGCGGAGGAAATGACATGCTCGCGCGCGGCGACGATCATGCCTCCAGGGCGCAGCACTCGCCAGAATTCGTGCATTGCGGCCGGAAGATCGCCGATGTGATGGAGCACCGCCCGCGCGAAGATTAAATCGAAGCTTGAGTCTTCAAACGGCAGTCTTTCAGACAGGTTCTCTTCTATAGCGATGGGCAGAGATGATTTAAGGGCGAGCTCTCGGATCGCCCCACTGCCGACTAGGTCGCTGGGATCGGGCTCCAGCGCGGTGACAGTAAATCCTTCGCGGGCGAGCGCGTAGCTGGCGATGCCCCGCCCGGCTCCTACATCGAGCGCTTTGCCGGGACCTTTGCCGACAATCTGACGAAGCGAATGCCATTCGTTGCTTTTCCAATAGCGCTCTGCCGCATCGATTAGTGGATCGTCGAAATAAGCATCGCGAACGATTTGGCCGCTGTCAGGCTGTGCACGCAACCACCGGACGGCGTCTTCCCATGAACCATGGCAAGGGTTTGTCATGTCGTGAAGCAATTCCCTCATATCTCAAGTTCGGAAAGAGTGCGGATGACGCGTGCCGGGTTGCCCGCGACAACGCTATAAGGCGGAACATCCTTAGTGACGACCGCGCCTGCGGCCACAACTGCTCCTTGCCCGATCGTAACACCTTTCAGGATTATCGCATTAAAGCCGACCCACGCCCTTTCATTAATGCGGACGGGCGCAATCCTTACGTTACTCCAATCCTTTATGCGTTTACCCCAATTCAAAACGTCATTCGCACGCTGCGACCAGTCGATAGCATGAGAATTATGGTCAACAATCGTAACGCCCCAAGAAATGAGAACATCGTCGCCAAGAGAAATTTGTTGAGCACTCACCAAGAGGCTCGCGCCAATATAGCAGCGATCGCCGCAATCGAATGAAGCGCCTGGCCGATCAAAAATTATCCGCGTGTTTATGATGCAGTCGCGCCCGACAGAAATAGCACATCTAGGTGCTGACCGAATGCGGTCGTAGCGGAGCGTGGAATTCTCTCCCACACGAAATGCCACTGACCTCTGTGAGAGCAACCGAAAAACCTGCCTCCATACATTCTGCAATACACTTTTCATCTGTCATAACTCACAGAGTATTTGGTCCACTAACTGAAAATATGAGACTCGTAAGGAGCTCAGATATCAAATACCAATGATCTAGCAATTGTCGCAGAGGTTAGACGGTTAAATTAGATCCCCGCGATCTGCCGAAACTTATTGAGGGCCCAACCTTTCCACGCGCCGTTCTGGCGCCAGATAGCTTTCCGCACCAAAGCAAAATCTGGAGCGTTTACCTTCGCTAGGTCTGGCAAGACTGGGGACTCTAGAATCGACCGTTCTGTTTCTAAGTTAAATTTTGCCACCACGCCCTTACCGTGCGTTCCCGATCCGTCCTGCCCATTGTTTCTTACCATCGAGACTGGAGGGAAGAGGCTAACGCCATTGCGTTTGAATACCGACCAATACCACCGGATTCCCCAACTGTCCGATTGCCCGCGTTGCTGTCGCTCCATCAGCCACGTATATGGGTAGACTCCATTAAGATCGAAACGGCGACGCAAAAGTTTGTCTTCACGCAGCCGGATCCAGCCTGCGGCGGTTGCATCAAAAGCTTTCCATGCGCGATCCCAAGTGGCCCACCCCCAGGTTGTAGTAAATGGCAAAAACATAGCCTCGCTTCGATCAGCGAATTCGGGAACATCAAACATGTGCCCAGATACCTGAAAGACATTTTCATTTGTTCGATAACGCTGTAGAGCCGCATTCATAAATTCGAGGAATTGTGGCGCGAGCGTGAGGTCATCCTCCACTACGATGGCTGTCCCGTGCTCCGCCAACAACGCTCCCACACCAGCGATAATTGAGTTTGACAGACCTTGATTGCTTGCCTGCACCCTGATGTCGGCACGCGCGCCAAGCGCGTCCAGCGCAACGCGGCGGACCTCCTCGGTAACGGCGGCGCTTGACGCGCTCTTTGGCCCATCAATGAAGACAGTAATTGCTGTTAAATCTGCCCCCTCGCATGCCAGCAGCGAACGAAGGGTGCGCTCAAGATGACTTGGTCGATTATAGGCAAATAGCGCAACGGGAGCGAGTCCTGACTTCATTGTTCAATCACCAAATGTCGCCTGATAAATTTAATTACAGAAGTTTACCTCAGCCATGCCTACGGCGACTGCGGTTGTCAGCAATCATTACCGAATCCACAGATCCAGGGAAGGCGCGGATGCCAGTGGACATGGCCCGCGCCCTCACTTTGCCGGAGCGATCAAAAGCGAGTACCCCAGCCATCAGCACCCACATTGCGCCTGACTGGTAAATTGATCCAGACAGCTGACCGGCGACAATATACTGAACTGCGAGCATCGCAAGCCAAGCCTTCTGGTGATCGACTTTTAAAATACGAAAGGAAGACCGGAGTGATGCTATTTCGAGAACAAGGAAAGCAAATCCACCCAATATGCCGGTCGTCATAAACGCCTCTAACGTGACATTGTGCGGGTAATAGGCCTGCGTTCGCACCTCGACGCCATCACCGACCATTGAGGAGGCTAAGAATTGAGCAAAGCCATCCGCGAAAAGCTGGTTGCGCTGCTGAGCGGATTGATCGTCACCGGTCATAACCGAAACGAAGCGCTCAATGAGTCCACGTTCGTCGAGAAGGGTACTAGCGCTATGATAAGCCACTCCAATACCTACGAGTAGGATCAGGATGGCGTAACGCCACGTCTGCCGTCGCCTGATCTGCGCGGAGCCAACCACGCCCAGCGAAGCGATCAACGCAACGAGCGGCCCGCGTGAATTCGCTAAAATAATCCCGATTACTCCTATTCCGGCAATCGCTCCATTGAACAGGATACGTCGTATTCTCGGCGTCCCGTGCAAAAGTTCTGCCAATCCGACTAGAACTAACGACGACCCAAGATGTCCGATAGTAATAGGGTTAACCGTAGAAAGGTTCCATCGGTTCTGGTCAGCTAGCGTCCCTTGGGCTGTTTCAATGGCAGTTCCCCCAATCAAAAGGATCCCGGCCATTGCGACAAGTCCGAGTACGGAGATTGCAACTCCCGTCTTGGAGAAATCGATTGGTCCCCCGTAAACCAAAATTGCCAGACTGGGAATCAAGCAGACCCCCAATCCCCAAAGCCAGAATGTGCTAGCTGGAACTGAGACTACTTCACCCGAGAAGCCAAAAGTGTAGGCCAGGCGCAAAATATAGAGAAACCAGAAAAGGGTGAAAAGTATGAGCGCTGGCTTTGAATGACACCTAGTCCTGCCCAAAAGAAGGATTATCGCGAACAGAAGAATGACTGTGCGAACGCCGATGGCAACAATTTGGTTATCTATCGAAATTACCTTGGCAAACACTGACGATACTGGGTATCCCAATATCGATATGGCGATCACGGACGCAGCAAGAAGCGATGTTTTTTGAAAAAATATCATAGTGCATTCTTCATGTTCGTAACGAACTGCTCCTGCGATCGCAGAATGAACCGATGTGGCGGGCCACATGTATTGGGCAAACAGCCCTGCAACCGTTCGATACCCTTTTGCAGGTTATCGAAATCGATGGTCAGTACGGGGTAGTCAATAAGCTGAGCGAGCCGCTCAATCAATGTTCCCTCCCTGACAACAGGAATCTTGCCTGCCTGCACCGCCCTACCAAAATTGCCAGACGCCTGGTCATAGCTTGGCTGGTACCCGGCCCAAATGATGTCCGCCACGTAGTAGATTGCATCAAGTTCATCGTTCGAGATGAAGCGAGGAATGACAACCGCTCCGCGCGCCTCGGCTGCTCGGATGGCGTCCGACACAGCGTCTGGTACCTTCCCCGCCAATAACACAAAAACGCTATTGTCCCATTGCGGATGAGCCATCATGTTACACAACTCGCGAACCCCTTTAAAAGGGCTGGCAGTACCGATGAATGCAAGTATTCGGCGTCCTCCCGCGAGATCCATTAAGTGTTTGGCGAATTGGAACGACGGCTGGAAGGGCAGGATCATGCGATCCCATAGCTGCGGATCGGCTACGCCTTGCTTGGCAATCTTCCTGTACTTAGGCTCAATTTCGAAAGGCACGATCGTAAAGATTGATACCATCGGAAGTTTCGAAAGGGCACGAAAAATCGCATACTTGCACGTTGCTCCCAGGCCCAACGGAGAAAAGCAAGATTGCGGCCGCAGGAATAGCGCGCCGGTCTTCTTACCAATCAGCATGCGCACCACCGCGATTAATAGAAAGCCTTTAACGTCGTCATCCAACGAACCAAATAGCAAAGCCTTCGCTTGAAACAAGTGCAGAAAATTGCTGCGTGAAACTTTCCCAGTCGAAGGTGAAAGGCCCAGCGCGGAGGATAAGACCCGTTGATAGTCCTCCCGATGACCTTCGCTGGAGGACATATGTACAAGTCGCGCGCTACAACTTTTCCTCGTTATCATAGTTCCAACCTAAGTGCGTAGGCTCGTCTTGCTGCAGCCCACGGCGCGAAAAGTGAGGATGACATCATGGCAAAAATTGGCCTTGTTTGAGGGTGAAAGGCCAAGATGAGATATAGTGCAATTGCATAAGATATTACGGTCGCTATCGCCGCTCCTATCCCGCCCAGTATAGGGATCAATATCAAATTGAGGACGCCGTTCACGACAATTCCTGCCCCTTGCGAAAATAGAAAAAACCTAGTCAACTTTTCAACAACAATCCAACGTACAAAGGCAGTGCCCATGAAAATAAAGGGCATAGCCAGTACATGAACTATTAAAATACTCGATGCCGGTCCGTAAACATCGCCGAAAATAAGGGGAATCGAAAATGCGCCGATGAATATAATGGGTATCATAATTCCAAGAGAGCTCAAAAGCATAACGTCAAAGATCTGCTGCAATCGCAAATTAAACCTATCTTGGTTTGATCGACGAAGCGCGATCATTGCAGGAAATATTGAAGTTAGTATCGCTCCCGGAACAAAGTAGGCGGCTTCAGAAATTTGCGTCGCCACAGAATAAAGTCCTGCCTCGGTTGGTCCGGAAAGCCACCGTAGGAGAGCTACATCCATTTTAAGATAAATTATTGAGAAGAGCGATCCAAGAAAGAAAGTCCAACTCTCAGCCATCATCTTTACTGCAATATTGCGGGAGTATCTCCAGCTACTCAGCGGCGGCCCATTTGCTGCAATAAAAAACCTTAGACTCACTGCCGCTGAGACAAAAGTTTGAATTAAGTTGCTCGCTGCAAATAGAACAATGTTAGCAGACATGACTACAAATGCAAGCCTAGACGCGCCCGAGATGATATTTCCGAAGATACCAGCTAAAGCAGTAGAGCGCGCCATGACCCTTGCATTAAACCAAGAATGTGTCACGAGAAATGGGGTTATCAATAGGCCGATGCTAGACAATACAAATAGAGATCGCTCAGTGTTATCCTGATGTGCGAAGAAGCCATAGGCAACCATCGCAAAAGAAGCGCATGAATAAGTGAGAAACTTCAATGCGAAAGATGTGCCGAGGATCTCAGTCTGTTTTTCTGCGTGACCAACTAAGTCTTTAACAACGACGTTCTCAAAACCGAATTGTCCAATAACTCCGAATATAGCACTTACGGCGGCTACATACGACAGTGTTCCAAACTTATCTGGACCCAAATGGCGCGCGACAATTGCTAAAACAAAAAAAAGAAGCGCCATTGTAAACATCCGCTCGAATAAGATCCAAGCAGAATTCAGTATATAGCTACGCACGTTTTATCTGCGCCTTCACGGAAAGTGCGTCCTATATTTCGCCATTACCTCTATATCTTATTTCGAGCGAAAAAATAATGCATCGATTTGATTTAAGCGATGTGTTTGAGGATTGCTGTAACCTCTCCAGAGATCCCACAGTTCAAATCCAACGTCCGTCATGTGATTAAAGATTTCTGCTGGCGATGTTTGATTGCTGTAAAGATCTGCGAACGAGAGTTCGATTAGTAATCCAGATAAGATGTGTATAGTGTTCGCCGCTCCCGCAAGGACTTTGTCCTCTCCTCCCTGAACATCAAGCTTCAACAAGACGCGTGATTGATTGAGGTTCAGCTTAGCGACCAGGTCGTCCAATTTTGCGGTCTCGACAGGAATCCTTTCCACTACCTCGGTGCTTGGGGTTGCCTGATTCAGGGCCTCAGTTGGCTGGAGTAGGGAACTAGCTGTGTCAGACTGTGTGACAAAAAGGGTTCCGCCATCTGTTGTGTCGCTCAGGGCGAGGCGGGGTGCCACAGTCCACCTGGATCCAAATTGTGACGCCGAAACTTCAAGGGCGCGATGCGCTTCAGGCAGAGGCTCAATTGAAATTATGCGGCCTTCGAAGCCTAAGTCAAACAGGCCCCTCGCAAACTGCCCACGATTGGCGCCAACATCAATTACGGTGTCAATCTTGTGCATCCGGATGAAATGTATGAAGCGCAAGTCATCGCGCGAATTTACGCCACTAGGCCGGATCTCGAGGCCAAATCGACGCCCTAGTTTCCGAAGATAGGCTTTGGTTGTTGGATTTAACAGCATTTATGAGCCCCGCTGCATTATATGTTGATAAAATTCTTGGATCACAAAGGAATCTCATCAGTCCAAGATATACCAATCATCCCATTTCGAAATTCCCTCGAAATGCCGCCGATACCCGTTCTGTTCGAGCAGAGATTTTATTCGTTCCCGATTTATCTGATAGTTATGCTCGACAGTGATAATTTTTATGCTCCATTCCTTGAATGGGAATTCCTGAAGAATCGCGAGTTCGCTTCCTTCGGTGTCGATCGATAGATAGTCGATTTCTTTTGGCGCATTATGTTTTTTTAACAGATCTGAAAGCGATATCGTTGGTACAGAATAGATCGTGCCACCCTTTCTAGAATTCGCGTGATGATCGTCTGAACCAAATGTTACGATTGTAGAAAGTTCGGCTTGCTCTGCCATATTAAATTCTATTTGTGCGCCAGTTGATGAATAGACGCAGCTTGTTTCGATAGATGATCTTCGGTTTTGGTGCAGGTTTTTGTGCCAGCAACGGGCAGGCTCGGCGAGAATTCCGCTCCAGCCGTATTCCTTTTCTAACAACCAAGTGTTACTTAGGTGAATACCGTCGGCTGCGCCAAACTCGACAAAGTAGCCACCGCGCTTGAATCCCGTTTGCATTAGTACAAAGATATCTTGCTTGAGTTGAGCCGGACTTTCACGTGATGAGCCGTTTAGTTTTAGCACTTGGTCCATTAAGGCTGGGACGTCGTTCTGCAGTTCTAAAAGTTGGTTAAGCCGAGATGTTGACGTAATCCCGACGCCAAGTTTACGTGCTATTGTTTTTAGCGCAGATCTCATAGATAATGCTTTCGAGCAGGGTTAAGTTATAGGAAATGATGCCGCAAATTGAGTATGCGATTTGCAGGAAGTGCATTTGGTATCGTCATGGTTGGTCCTTTTCCGGAGGTGGTGGCTTTGGTGTCAAGATCCGCATGTTTAAGAATTTTATCCTTTGTCTATGAAGTACGACCATTTAGTGATGGGGGCATCGCAAGAAGCGTTCGTCGTAAAAGGAATTGATATAGCACTCTATGTTTCTCTTTTCTCTAAGACTGATGCGGTTATAATGCAGTATTGGCATCGAGTGCACCTTTCTGGGGGTATCATCGGCTTTTAGTGTTGGTTCAGTCTATTTCTAGGCAGAAGCCTTGCTAGGCGGATGGTTTGAATAAATGTCGAGGCGGAATGAGCGATGATTTGTTGCTCTTTTAACTATTGGCCTCGATTGTCACACTTACCTATCAAGTTTTAACAATATCGCCTAGTTCAGCGCGCAATTGCTCGATTTCAGCTGTGATTGCCTCGAATTCAGCGATTTTGCGTTTGATGAATCCGGCCGCGAGTTGTGCTCGGTGCGCGATGCCTTCGGGGGTCAGAACGTAAACATAGCCGAGCTTATTCTTCGATGCTTTAAAATTGGCAAGCTTGATGTGTCCCTTGTTGATCAGCGCCTTAACACAGTAGTTGATTGCTCCAAGGCTGACCCCAAGCTCCTCGGCGATTTCACGCTGCGAGGCATCTGGGCGGCTTTCAAGTAGGCGCAGGACTCTAAAATACACGTCCTCGCGTTGCTGCGCGATTTTATCACGGGCCATAGGATCGACCGTTAAAGCTGAGGCCATAGCTACCGCACGGCTGGTGTTTTGCCACCTTCCGTGTCGCTGTGGGCTACGAACAAGCAGGAGTTACTCGTTCATGTTTGAACACTTAGACGAGTGCGGCGGATTTGAAAAGTGATATCGTTAGGCTATCTGAAGAATTGTCATACAGGTTCGCCGCTTTTTCCGCCGCATCTACCATTTGATCAGGTGGCCGTTGGAGCCGCCCGGTTTCATAGGCTTCCAAGGTAACACTTAGGTCAGGCTTCGTTGGCATTACATGCAAGGCGAAGCCGAAGGCTTTGGCGCGGCGCTGCATATTGCCGAGCAGCTGGCTGCGATACCGTTCGTTGTACCGCGTTGGGCCGGGATCGTGATAAGCCATGCCGTATCGCAAGCTGTTGTAAAGCAGCACCACGATCTTGCGCGCGGTCGCAGTCATTGCCTTGGCCTTTCCTGCACGCGCAGAGAGCCTGCGTTAGAACGCTCCCAGTGGGGTATTGCTCCGGCCGATTGTGGTTGCCGCCTGATTTCTTGTTCCCCGGCGCCAAGCATAACCAGGACGTAAAGTTTTTTGAATTGGGCCATGCAGCCAGAGTGATGCCGCACTGACCTGCCACGGGACTTTCATCCAGCTCTGATTAAAGCCGCGGCGGTTGAGACCCTGTCCCGGATTTGCCACCACCCAGAACGAGAGATCTGGCACTTCATCGGCCGGGGTTAACCCCGGCCGATGAAGCAAATTCGGCAGGCGTCATGAACCCCAGGGATGTGTGAGGTCGGGTCTCGTTGAAGTCCGTCCGCCACGCCTCGATCTTGATCCTCGCGTCGTCCAATGACAAGAACCAATGCGTGTTCAGGCACTCGTCGCGGAGGCGGCCGGTGAAGGACTCAACGAAGGCATTGTCGGTCGGCTTTCCCGGCCTGCTGAAGTCCAGCGTCACCCGATTGATGTAGGCCCAATGATCAAGCGCCCGGGAGATGAATTCGGGGCCATAGCACATTGGGAAGCGGCTCCTTGGAGGGCCGCGATGCCTTGATGAAGACAAGGGCGCGTAGCGCCCGCCGGTTTCATCAAGGCGGCCATGACCGGCCAGCAGGTCTCTAAAGTGAAGTTGTCGACTCAACCCTTTGGAGACGGACCGACCATGACCAAGCGCAGTTCTACCCCCGCCGACGCCGTGCTGGTAGCCATCGATATGTCGAAGCACCGGCAGGAGGTATTGATTGAACGCCCCGAAGGCGGCGGCCGCCGGCGCATGACGATCATGGCCACCAAGGCTGACTACGATCGCCTCGCCGACGAGCTCAGCAGCATAGGGCGCCCGATCGTCGTCGGCTTCGAGGCGACCGGCAACTACCATCGCACCTTGGCGCATCGGCTGCTCTCGGCAGGTTTCGAGCTGCGACTGATTTCGTCGGTTGCCTTGGCTCGTACCCGCGAGGCGTTGCACAATGGTTGGGACAAAAACGATTCCAAGGATGCGCAGGTGATCCTGCATATGCTGCGGATTGGTGCCACCCAGCGTTACGTCGATCCGCTGGCCGCCGGGATTAACGACCTGCAGGAGATGTCGAAGACCCATGAAGCCATTTCCAAAGCCAAGACCCAGACCTGGCATCGGATCCTGACACACTATCTGCCGCTGTATTTTCCTGAGATCGAGCGCTTCGCCGGCAACAGCCGGTCTGACTGGGCCGTGAACCCATAAATGTGTTCAGCGGACGGTCTTCGGTCCATCCGGCGAAGATATGAGATAGTCGGCTATCGCTTGGGCCGTCGCCGCTGCGGCGTCGGCATTCACAACAGAAAGCCCCATGTGCTCGGACGCTATGCTGGTGAGGTAGACGGCAGCTTGATCCTTTGAGCCGCCGCGAGAGATCATGCTGACGGCGTGGAGCAGGTAATGATCGTATTCGTCCGCGCCCCCCTCATCGGGCGAACTCCCGTTATGCGCCAGTCCGATAGGATCCCAGAGCTTCCACCCGATTCCACGTAGGCGGGAGAGATGTATCTTTGGGTGAAGGGTCATGCTCCAAGCATAGCGAAAAATGTAGTTCTCAGCCATCTGCACTTTCCATTTTGGCCGGTTGCTGATTCAGACTTTGCATGAGGCGATACGACCTGACCGACTTCGAGTGGCGCGTGATCGAGCCGCTCCTACCCAACAAGCCGCGAGGCGTTCCGCGCGTCGATGATCGCCGCGTTCTGAACGGTATCTTCTGGGTGTTGCGATCCGGCGCTCCATGGCGTGATCTACCCGAACGCTACGGGCCGCGCACTACCTGCTACAACCGCTTCGTGCGATGGCGGAAGGCCGGCGTCTGGGACCGGATGATGGATGCCATCACTGCCGCCCACGACGGCGATATCCAGATGATCGACAGCACCTCCGTTCGCGCTCACCAACAGGCCGCGACGGCAAAAAGGGGGATCGAGATCATTGTCTCGGTCGTTCCCCAGGCGGCCTCACGACCAAAATCCACGCGGTCGTCGATGCGCAAGGACTCCCGATCCGGCTGAGCCTGACCGCTGGTCAAACCCATGACGGCCAAACCGCTGACGAGTTGCTTGCTCATGTCGGCGCTGGAACGATCGTGCTGGCGGACAAGGCATATGATGCCGATCGCATCCGAGCGGCTCTTCGTGAGAAGGGATCGTTCGCAAATATCCCGCCGAAGGCCAACCGGAGGTCGAAACCGTACTTCAGCACCTGGCTCTATCGCGACCGAAACCTCATCGAGCGCTTCTTCTCCAAGCTGAAGCACTTCCGGCGCGTCGCCACCCGTTATGACAAGCTGGCTGAAAACTTCCTCGCCATGGTCCAACTGGCTTCAATGCGACTGTGGCTCCGTGTTTATGAGTCTACGGCCTGGTTTCTGGACCTGCTCGAACGCTTTCCAACTCCGGCCAGCATGACAGCGCTCGGCCTGGAAGACTTCACGCGCGAGGCTTGGTCTCTCGTCGGCGCAAGGTCTCCAAGGCCCGCTTAATCAACGATATTTATGAGACCGCCTGCGCCTCGGTGGCACTGCCGGTCGACGAGGATTCCGTAGCGATCGCCATGTTCCGCATGGTCATCGCACAAGCACGCAGCCTCATCCGGCAGCGCGATGAGATTGAGCGCACCGCTCACGCCTTGCTCAGCGAGAACCGCGATTATCAGCTCCTGCGCATGATCCGCGGGATCGGACCGATCAACGCGCTGACCATCCTTGCCGAGGCTGGCGACCTTCGCCGGTTTGCGCACCACCGCCAGTTCCTCAAGTTCTGTGGGCTTGACCTCGCGACCTGCCGGTCGGGCACTTTCCGTGGGCGAACCAAGCTCTCGAAGTACGGCAACGCCCGGCTACGCCGCACCTTCTGGATGGCAACTCAAGTCGCCATCCGTCAGCGTGACAACAGCTTCCGCGACAAGCTTGGTCGCTATGTTGCCGGCCATGGAAACGACCCTGATGGCCGCCGCAAGGCCATGACCGCACTCACCGCCAAGATGGCGCGCGTCGCGCACGCTGTCATCAAGACGGGAGCCGAGTACCGTCCGTTCGTTGAACGGGCGGACACCAGATGGAAGGACCCCTCTCTGTCGTGCCGTGAGGGCGCTACGGCGACCCTGTAGATAATGTTCGGGCCTTCCATCTGGCATCCGCATCTCATTTTAAGGACGGTGAGGACCACGACCAAAGCGGCCGCTGGATCCTGTGTTTGCTATGGCCGAGAGCGCATTCCTTGACGATGGAAGCCATCTGGATCAGAACGCAACCAGCGCCGATCACAATCGGCGCAACGAGACCTGCTGGCCGTTTTCCGCCGCTGCTTCCCAACCTAGGACGTTGTCACTGACGATCAGTCCCGGCTTGCCGCGCCTTGCGATGATGTCGGTCAGCTCGCGCGCCACACGGCGTCCCGAGATCGACGTGTCGGGGATCGCGGCGAGGCATTCCCTGGTCACGTCATCGACGATGTTGAGCACCCGGAACCGCCTGCCGCAGGCGAACTGATCATGGACAAAGTCCAGACTCCAGCGGGCATTGGGCCGTGCCGCCTAAGGCATTTGCTGCAGTTCTCGATTGGATAATCAAGGGGGCGTCCTGGCGGAATTCATCTGCAGCTTATCCGGGTTGACTTTGTGAGCGCAGATGATCACGCTGTTCATCTATGAACGAGATTGCTTTTCCCGCTTTGGATCCCGGACCTGGCTTGATGTTGCCGTGGTTTTTGGTTCAGCTGAAGCCGAATGCGGAGGCGATCGCCAAGCGCAATCTCTTGCAGCAGGGCATACAGATCTTCGCGCCCTTCCAAGAGGTCACCGCTCGCAAGGCGCGCAAGCTAGTTCAAACCTGCAAGCTTGTCTTTCCAGGCTATTTGTTTGTCAGCTTCGACCTACACACCGTGCGTTGGCGCACAGTTAACAGCACGACAGGCGTGAGCCGGCTTGTGAGCTTTGTCGAAGACCGGCCAGCCCAGGTTCCGTTCAGGCTGGTTTCCAACCTGATGCGACGGTGTGATCCAGCCGGTAAGCTATTGCCGCCGCGGTTTTTGCATGATGGCGATACCGTCAGGGTAACGAATGGTCCATTTGCGGACTTTATCGGAACGGTTGAGCAGATGGCACCCGATCAGCGGATCTGGGTTTTACTGGATATTCTCGGTAAAAGTACCCGAGTTGCCATCAGGTCTGCAGATTTGCGCCTCGCTGGCTGATCGAGTTGCAGGATTTTTGTTGAGTTACGAACCCGAATCTTGATTGTGCTGTTCGTGTTTTCGGGTTGGTTTAGTTCGTAGTGGTTAGGAGAATTGTGCAATAGTCACTTTAAATTCCGGGCAAGATAGCGGCAAGGCGTGGCAGTGTTGAGTGTTGGTTGTCACTGAAAGTCCGTTCCGGCTCACTTTTGCTCGTGGTGACGCATGTCGTGGACGACCACTGAGATGGTGGCCGTTTTCTAGACATGATGCTTAGCTAAGCTCAATCTAGCCAATTGCTTAGGGAATGAAGACGACGAAGAAGCGCTACAACGCGGAGGTTAAGGCCGAGGTTGCGCTGGAGGCGATCCGGGGAGACCCTGACGCTGGCGGAGTGGGCAGCCAAGCATGGCGTCCATCACACGTGATCGCGCCATGGAAGCGGCAGGCCATCGACGGGATGGCAGGCTCGTGCTGGGCTGACATTCCGGATCGCTATGGCCCTTCAACTACTTGCTCCAACTTGCTTGTCCGCTGGCGCAAAGCCGATGTCTGGGACCGGCTGCTCGCGTCCGTATCTGCGGGTTTCAACGGCGAGTTGGTGATGATCGATTCCACTTGCGTGCGTGTTCACCACAATGGTGCGACCGCAAAAAAGGGGGATCTTCAGATCATGGCATGGGACGTTCCCGGGGCGGCCTTACCAGCAAGATCCATGCTCTTGTCGATGCTGACGGACGTCCTATCGGGCTACGACAGCGATGCTATCCGCACAGCAGCCGCAGCCAAGGGTGTTTGGGCCAACATCCCCAGCCGCTCCAATCGCAAGCAGCGCTTCGGCTTCTCGTCATGGTTTTACCGCCAGCGCAACCTCGTCGAGCGCTTCTTCAGCCGGATCAAGCAGTTCCGGGGCATCGCCAACCGTTATGACAAGGATCCCGCCAACTTCATGGCCACCATCAAACTCATCTGCACGCGCATATGGTGCGCCGCGTAATGAGTCATCGTGTAATTGCGGCTGCTTCCCTCGGACCTCGGTAGAGGCGCACACTTCTGGTTGTCGAATCCTGAAGGAAGGAAGCAGCCATGAAGCATTATGCCGGATTGAACCTGTCGATGGAAAGCACAGGTCTGCATCGTTGACGAAAATGGCCAGAAGCTCGTGTCGGAAAAGGTCGAGAGCACTCCGGAGGCTTTGGTCGCGATGCTCGGACGATACCGTCCAATCGAGCGGGCAGTGATCGAAACGGGCCGCAGAACTCGGCGATCTGGCTTGGTCTGCGTGAACTGGGTGTCGCGGTGGTGTGCATTGATGCCCGCCAGGCGCACCAGAGCCTTAAGGCAATGAAGGCGAACAAGACCGATCCTCACGATGCCGCCGGGCTCGTTCAGTTGGCCCGTACCGGCTTCTACAAGGAGGTACACGTCAAATCTCCGGCAGCGCATGGGGTGCGCAGCGTGATCACCGCGCGGAGCCATCTGGTGGAAGCGCGTGTCCGGCTCGACAACACAATTCGCGGTCTTTGCACAACCTTCGGCTATCGCCCCGGGGCTGGGCAAGGGAAGGCATTCCTCGAAAGGATGATGCAAGCGGCACACATCCCGGGTCTGGGCGAAGCTATCGCCGCGCTGCTGACGGTACGCGCGACGCTCGTCGAGCAGATCAAGGAGATGGACCGCCGTCTGCGTGTCATCGCAAGCCAGTCACAAGCCTGCGAGATCTTGATGACCATACCGGGCGTGGGCGTGCAAACATCTGCTGCCTTCGCCGCCGCAGTCGATGAACCCGGACGCTTCCGACGATCCCGCAATGCCGGGGCCTACTTCGGCCTTGTGCCCCGCCGCCATCAGTCGGGCGAGCTCGACTGGACAGGCAGGATCACCAAACAGGGAGATGGGACCGTGCGCAAGCTGCTGTACGAAGATGCCAACTCGATCCTCACCCGAAGCCGGGAAACCTTCGCGCTCAAGACATGGGCCATGAAGATCGCCAAGCGCCGAGGTGAAGCGTCCCGGGTTTTCCGGAGGCAGTTTCAATTGGGTCATGCCACCATATC
>NZ_LSIA01000183.1:0-20180 GCF_001556015.1 Novosphingobium sp. CCH12-A3
CGGCGTGCCGCAAGACACTGTCATTCAACGAATTAGTTTCGAATCCGACTCTTAGGCGCATGAAGCGCTTCAAGACCATGCTGACGACGACGGCCGCCTCGATCGCGCCGCTCCAGGGCGAGCATACCGGCGGGCACATTCCGCACGTGCTGTTGATCGGACGGCGCGGCCAGCCCTTCTTCTGGTCGCCGTTCCAGAACGCGGCGGGCAATCACAACGTCGCGGTGTTCGGCAAATCGGGCTCGGGAAAGTCGGTCTTCCTGCAGGACGTCTGCGCGGCAATGTCAGGCGCCGGGGCCAAGGTCATCGTGATCGACGACGGGCGCTCGTTCGAGCACATGGCCAAGGCCTTCGGCGGTGCCTTCGTCGAGTTCAAGCTTTCCTCGGGCTTCTCATTGAACCCGTTCGACATGATCGATGGCGAGGCGCTGTCCTCGGACGAGGACGGCGAGGACTACGAGGTCGAATGCCTCGCCATGCTGAAGTCGATCGTCGGTCAGATGGCGCGCCAGCAGGACCGTCTGTCCGACACCGAGCGCGGTCTGATCGATTCCGCGGTGAGCAGCGTCTGGCGCGAAAGGCAGCGCGCAGGCAGCATCGACGACGTTGCCGCCGCGCTTCGCTCCCTGCCATCGCCCTTTGCCGGGGATCTCGCCGATGCCATGTCGCCGTTCCTCAAGGGCGGCACATACGGTCGCTTTTTCGAGGGGGCCTGCTCGATCGATCTCTCGGCGGGCCTCACCGTGTTCGAGCTCTCCGACCTCTCATCGAAGCCCGAACTGCGCTCGGTCGCGCTCACTGCGCTCATGTTCCTGACACTGCGGGTCATGCGCGATCTCGACCGTTCGGTGCCCAAGCTGACGATGATCGACGAGGCCTGGCAGCTCCTGGGCGGCGGGCAGATGGGCCAGGCGATCGAAACCTATGCCCGCACCTGCCGCAAGTATGGCGGCTCGCTGATCACCGCGACCCAGTCCTTGAACGATTTCTACAAGTCCGAAGGCTCGCTCGCCGCGCTTGAGAACTCCGACTGGTCGATCGTCCTCCAGCAGAAGGAGGAGACGATCAATGATCTCGCCAAGCACCAGCGCTTCGAGATGGACCACTACACCGAGAGCCTGCTGCGCTCGCTGAAGCGCAATGGCACCGAGTATTCCGACGTCCTGATCAAGGGACCGGAGACGCTCGCGGTCGGCCGGCTCGTGCTCGATCCTTATTCGGCAACGCTCTACTCATCGAGCCCGCGGGTCTTCTCCGAGATCGAGGAGAAGGTGCGCGCCGGCCTGCCGCTCCCCGATGCGATCGAGCGGGTGGCCTTTCCCGACTTCGTGCCGCCGCAGCCCGGCGCCCCCGACTTTACGGACGGCGAACTTGCCGAGGCGGCGGAATGATCGCGCTTCTCGCCTCGCCCCGCCGGCCGAGGCGGCTCGCCGATGCCTGCTACCACGGCCTGCGCCTCGTAGGTTGGCTCGCGGTCACCTTCGCCTGCGTCGCGGCGCTGTGGCTGCTGTTCTTCGCGGCGCTCGGCAACTTCAGCTTCGGCGGGACAATGCTCCAGCTCGAAAACTTCGCTTCGCGCTATGTCGCCGCGAGCGCAGAGCGCCAGGACCGCTTCGCCCATTTCTTCTGGCTGACCAGCGCCGGGCTCTTCGCCGCAGTCGGCTTCTTTCGCCGCCACTCGCTGCTCGCGCGCGGGGCTGCGGCCACCTCAAAGTTCAGGGAGAACCATCATGGCTAGAAGCCCCCGCACGCCCTCAAGTCCAGCGGCCAGCACCACCGCCGGCCCGCTGTTCGAGGCCGAGGTGAGCACGCCCCGCGCCCGCATCGGACTGGTTCCCGTGGCGCTGGTCGGCGCACTCGTTGCCGCAGGACTTTGGGGCGCCTGGGTCACCAAGAACGTGCTGGGGGCAGGGGACCGGCCGGCGATCGCCAAGGTCCAGCTCTCCGGCATCGTCGGCGAATATGTCCAGGCCCAGGCCCGCTCGGCCACCCCGCCCGAGCAGGTCACCACCGAGACGCGCGCGTTCATGGGCGAGGTCCAGAAGAACCTCGAGCGCCGCGGTGCATCAGGCCAGATCGTGCTGGTGGGCGAAGCCGTGCTCGCCGGCAATGTCCCCGACATCACCGCCGAGGTCCGCCGCGAAGTCTATGCAAAGGTCAAGATGCCCCAAGCTGCCAATGCTTCGACGGGCGAGGTCATGGGCGCAATGCGCGCGGCGATGAGCGGGCAGGGGGCCTCGCAAGCAGCGGCCGCGATGCCGGGCGCCGCCATTGGAGGGCAGGGCAGTGCTCCCGTCAACTGAGCTCCAAGCCCCGCGATCCTCGCACGCCCGGCGCTGGCTGGTGATCGGCGTACTTGCGGCGACGCTGGCGGCCAGTTCCTCGCTGGCGACCTGGCGCGACGATCATGCGATCCTCATCAACACGACCCAATCGCTCCCCAACTGGGCCTTCTGGATCGACAAGCACCGCCGCCCGGCGCGCGGGGACTTCGTGGTGTTTGCGCCGCCGCAGACGCAGCTCATCACCGCTCATTTCGGGAAGGTCTCGCCGCCATTTGCCAAGCGCGTCTACGGCATGCCGGGTGACATGGTCACCCGCGAGGGCGGCGTGGTGCGGATCAACGGCGCCGAGGTCGCACGCCTGAAGCCGGTCAGTTCGCGCGGCGAGAGGCTGGAGCCTGGCCCCACGGGCCGCATTCCCGAGCACTGCTACTATGTCGGGACCGAGCACAAGGACGGGCTGGATAGCCGCTACGCCGACATCGGCTTCGTCTGTTTGGCACGCATCATCGGCACCGGGGACTCGGTGCTGTGAGCCGGTTGGCCCTTCTGTCCGCCGCGGGCGGTGCCGCGCTGCTGATTGGCTGGCCACTGATCTCGGCCGTCAGGGCTGCCGACTACGGCCAGATGGGTCAGACCTTTCCGATCATCGAGACCGATCTGCTCTCAACTATCGAGACTAGGCTCAGGACCCTCGAGGCCAATGGCGGGATCGAGCGGCTGCAGCGCGAGATGCAGGAACAAGCCGTGGCGAGCGTGCGGCGGCCCAAGCGGGTCGATGGCATGACCCCGGCAAGCGTGAAGCGCGAGTGGCTGTTCGATCCCTCGATAGTGACCGAGGACGATATCGTCGACGCCAAGGGCAACCTGATCGCGGCGCGCGGCACCAGGGTCAATCCGCTCGACATGGTCCAATTGCGCCAGGCGCTGGTGTTCGTCGACGGCGACAATGCAGCTGAGCTGCAATGGGCGCTGCGGACCTGGAGCGACACGGCGGCCAAGATCATCTTCGTCTCGGGCTCGCCCTTCGACGCGATGAAGCCGTGGCAGCGTCGCTTCTACTTCGACCAGGGCGGCACGCTCACCACGAAGTTCGGCATCCGGCACACCCCTGCGGTGGTAAGTGCAGCCGGCTCCAGTCTCAAGATCAGCGAAGTGCCGTTGCCGCGCGAGGCAGGGACCCCAAGCGGAGGCAAAGGCTCATGACCCATCCCCTCGTCGCATTCCTCAAGACCCCGATGGCAGCGCCCGAAACGCGAACGCTGCGGAGCATGCGCCGGCTCTGGATGGCGCTGTGCTGGGCACTGGCACTCGCGGTGATGCTGCTTCCGGTGCTCAAAGCGCTGCTGGGGCCATGGGCGGGGCTTCCAGCACTGCTGCTTGGACTCGCCGCGTTGCTCCACGGGCTCGTCTATTTCCGCGCCAAGGCGCGCGCCGACGATGTCTTTGGGCGGGAGGTGCGGCCATGATGCGTGTTCCCGCGAGATTCATGGCGCTGCTCGGCGCGCTCGCGCTCGCCTTTGCCGGAACCAGCCCCGCGCGGGCGGATACGGTTACCTGCCACGGCAAGTTCATCAATCCGATCACGGATGTGTGCTGGTCGTGCCTGTTCCCGCTTTCGATCGGCGGTCTCTCGATCTGGAAGGGTTCGCGGCCCGACCCCAAGAACCCCTCGTTCCCCTTGTGCGCCTGCGGCTCGCCGATCCCCCGCATCGGCATTTCGGTGGGCTTCTGGGAGCCGGTGCGCCTCGTCGATGTCACAAACAAGTCGTGGTGTTTTCCCAACCTCGGCGGGATCCGGCTCAATCCCGGTTTCGACATCGGCCACGGCCACGTCCAGGGGCGCAGCCAGATCGGCGGCAAAACGCAAAACTCCTCGCGGTGGCAGTCACATTACTACGTCTATCCGCTGCTCTACTGGATGGAGATCCTGACCGATTTTCTCTGTTTCGAGCAGACCACTTTCGACGTCGCCTATGTGACCGAGATCGACCCGCTGTGGCAGGATTCGGCGCTGACCTCGATCATCAACCCCGAGGTGGCGCTCTTCGCCAACCCTATCGCCACCGCGGCCTGCGCGGCCGACTGCGTCGCAGCGACCGCGAAGCTTCCGATCGACCAGATGTTCTGGTGCGCGGGCTGCAACGGCGGGATGTATCCGCTCAATGGCCACGTCTCGGCCCATGTCACCCCGATCCAGGCTTCGCGGCTCGTCGCCGAACGGATGCTCTACAAGATGCATCGCGAGGCGCTGGCCTGGGGAACCATGGGGTCCAAGGCGCTGTGCCACAAGTACCTGATGCCGGTGATGAGGAAGCAGCAATACCGGCTGCAGATGACCAATCCGATCTCGACGGTGAAGGGGCGCTACGCCTGCGCTCCGGTCGGTGCGGCCACTATCATCCCCCAGACCGGCAAGGGTTACCCCGTCAAGGGCGAGGACTTTGGCTACCTCGTCTGGCGCAAGCGCAACTGCTGCATGCTGTGAGGACACCCATGACTTTCGCGCGGCTCCCGCACAAATCTCGGCTCCTTGGACTTGCTGGCTTCCTCGCCCTGACCGCGGTCTCGGCCGCACTTGCCCAGACCATAGACGGCCTCGACCTGAAGGCCGTGAAAGCGCGCGGAACCGAAGCGACGGCCGATGCGCAGACCCTGGTCGATGACGTTGCAGGCAAGGGCGAGGCCCACCGCGGTGAAGCCGAGCAGCTGCGCGAGGAGGGCCTCGCCGCCGTCGGCCGCATCAATCCGGCCGATCTTCCCAAGGGTCCGGGCGGCGCGGTCGACTTCGACGAACTGCTGAGCGGCGCGGCCGCCAATACCAGGACGCCGATGGGCGAGGGGCCGATGTTCATCGTCTTTGCCAGCCTGTCGATGCCCGAGGCATCACTCACCCGCCTGATTGCCGACACGACGAAGGCCGGCGGGGTAGTGGTGTTCCGCGGCTTTCCGGGCGGGAGCACCAAGGCCTTTGCCGAAGGGCTGAAGCGGGTGGTGACCAATGAGGGCGAGGAAGCCCACATCGCGATCGACCCACGCCTGTTCCGCGCCTTCAAGGTCACGGCGGCCCCGACCTTCGTTGCCGCGGGCCGCGAATACGAGCTGTGCGATGGGCTCGACTGCACCAGCAGGGCACCCGATCACGACCGCATCACCGGAAACGTCACGGTCGAATACGCGCTCGAGACCTTTGCTGGCGGCGGCGGTCCCGGTGCCGGCGTCGCGCGCGTAGCGCTCGCCCAACTGACCAAGGGCCAGTGAGATGGGTGGGCGGGGCTTGCGCAATCGTCGGCGAACCGCGGCCCTTCTTGCCGCCTACTTCTTCACGATCGCGCTGTTCGCGCCAACCGGTACACACGCGCAGGTCTATATCCCGCCGCCCGACGACCTCATCGAGCCGCAACCCGCGCTTCCGCCCGCAATCGACCCCGGCGTTCCCCTGCCAGCACCCCCACCGCCTTCCGCGCCTGCCACCATGACCTGGGACGAAGCGAAGGCGCAGGCCCGCGATCTTGGATCGGCGGTCCGAGGCGCCAACCAGGGGATCACCGACGCGCCGGGCGCTGCTGGGCAGATTCCGAGCTACCAGGCGAACTATCCCGGGCTCACCCAGTATTACGACAACCCCGGCAATATGTATGCCGATGGAGCCGCTGCTGGTGTGGGCAGCGATGCCTATCGCACCGCCAATTCTACCACGCGCCCTACCGTCGATGTGAAGCGCAGCGACCTCTCGCGCGCCAACACGGTCACCGAGGATCCCAACGCCTATCTGCAAGGCATGAGCGCTGACGGCTCGACCGGCAACTGCGTACCGCTACCCCCGGGCTCCGGCACATCCAACATGGCCGAGTGGACCTGCAATGTCGGTTCGACGGTGGTCGAACAGCCCAAGACCTGCACGCGCAGCCTCTCGGTCTCGGCGTGGAACGAGACGCTTTACCAGTACCTCTGCGTCACAAGCCCAAGCTTTGCCGGCTGCGCCTCCCTCGAGGGCAATAGCCTATGCCGGAAAACCGGAACCTATCCGGTGCCGCAGTACAATCTCACCGTCGATTATTACGACTGCGATGGCTCCGTCACCGATCCCAACGTCTATCTCATGGGAACTGTGCCCAAGCCCCCGCCGGCCAACGCTTTCCAGGTCGTCAGCAACGTCTACCGCTGCAACAACGAAGGCCTGACCGCCGCGCTGACCTTCGATCCGGTGACCGGCTTCCCGCTGCAATATGTGACCGGGCTTCAGCAATGCGGCTCGCTCGCGTCTGAGCGCAGTTGCACCCGGAGCAGCCCAAGCGCCGCAGGCCTGACCGATCGGCAGCTGTGCAAGACCTGGGACTTCATCGGCGATCCCTTCGGCGGCGGGGGCTACCTCACCTGCGCCGAGCCGGCCGCCCCCGAAGAGGTCTATGCCTGCAGCTCCAATGTCGCCGGGATCGTGCCCGAAAGCTCGGTCTCGAAGTGGTTCACCGAAACCTGGACCGACAATGCCTGTTCTCTCGACCTCGGCACCTGTACGCTCGCCAGCGAGACCTGCACCGCGCCGGGCGAGACCCGGCTGATCGACGGCGTGCCGGTGACCCGGCCCTGCTGGGAAGCTACGAAGACCTACCAGTGCCAGACCGTGGTCGGTGGCGGCAACGACTGCGGCAAGCTCGATGCGGCCCCGGGCTGCACTTTCGACCACGAGACCTGTCTCGACGATCCGCCAAGCGCCGACGGCTCGTGCAAGGTTGCCGAGCGGGTCTACAAGTGCCCGATCCCGGGGAGCACCCAGCAGCCTGCGCAGTATATCTGCGGCGGCGACGTCTACTGCGTCAATGGCGACTGCGAGCCGATCGTGCGCGAGGCCTCCGACGAGTTCAAGGATGCGGTCGTGGCGCTCAACGCGCTCGGCCAGGCCAACGCCGAATTCGACGAGAGCACATTGACCCTGTTCAAGGGCACCGCCGAGAGCTGCGCGCACAAGGTCTTCGGGCTCGCCAATTGCTGTTCGGGCAAGGGCGTGCCGCTCTTGACCCCGCTCTTGTGCAGCCCGTTCGAAGTCCTGCTCGACCAGAAGGACGATGCCGGCCTGTGCCACAAGATCGGCACCTACTGTTCGTCGAGCTTTCTTGGCATCTGCCTCACCAAGCGCGACGTCTATTGCTGCTTTCAGTCGAAGATCAGCCGCATCCTCCAGGAGCAGGGCCGCCCGCAGATCGGCAAGACTTGGGGCACGCCGAAAAAGCCGCTCTGCGATGGGTTCACGATCTTCGAATTCCAGCAGCTCGACCTCTCGGTGATGGATTTCAGGGAGATCTACGCGGAGTTCGTCGATGCAGCGAAGCTCCCCGACGAGGCCGCCACGCTCATCGAGATCCAGGCAAAGATCGAGGCCTACTATGCCGCCCACAAGCCGTAACGGCGGGGGCACTTCGCCCCCTTCAGAACCTGGCGCCAAGGTTGTCCCGCTCAGCGCTTTCGGCGCAATCGCGGACATGAGCATGGTCGAGTTCTGCCTCGGCATGGCGCTCTCCCGGCGCGCACCGCAAAGCGCGGGCGAACTGGCGACCGAAGTCTCGGCCTGGTTCGACCGGCCGGTGCGCGCCCGCGCGCTGAAGGGGCCGCTCGATGCCATGCTCGGCCGTGGCTGGATCGCGCCGGATGCCGAGACCTACACGCTGAGCGAGGCAGGCACCGCCGCGCTCACCCCGTTCACCCACGCGCTGGTGCGAATGCTCGACGGCGGCCGCCGCCTGCTCGACCTCGCTGTCTTCATGTCACTGATCAAGGAATTCGAGAGGAGCGGATCATGAACCCCCGCCACATGTACAGACACCGCATTGCCGCCCTGTGCCTCGGCGTCAGCCTGATGCTTTCCGGCACGGCCCCGCTTCACGCTGCCAATGAGGACGGCGTCGAGGTCAAGCAGTCCGAGGACGCGCTTTACTGCAAGGAGCGCAAGCTAGGGACCTGGTTCTACTGCGAGAAGCCGAGGGAGGAGCCGCGCAAGGCCACCACGGCTACGCAGCCGCCGGCGCGCCAGCGCCTCGCCGCAATCGGCACCCAGCTTGAGGAACTGAAGGCGCGCGCGATCCTCGAGCCGAGCCCGGAAAACGTCACCGCCTATGTGCGCTTCCAGCGCGAGCAGCTCGACCGCTCCTCGATGTTCGCCGACGTGTGGCAGCGCGCGTTGTGGCAGGATCCCGGACTCGACTACACACTGCAGCGCCCGGTCTCGACGCTCGGCAAGCGCGCGTGGATCGACCAGCGCAAGTCCGACCGCGACCGCGTGATGGGGGCGCTCTCGCAGCGCTATGGGGTGTTCTACTTCTTCTCCTCGAGTTGCGGCGCCTGCGACATCTTCTCGCCGATCCTGAAAGCGGTGAGCGACAAGTTCGGGCTTGCCGTCCTCGCGGTGTCGATGGACGGCGGCCCGTCGGCGACCTTCCCCGGCTACATGGTCGATAGCGGGCAGTACGAGAAGCTTGGGATGGGCACCGAACGCCAGGTCCCGGCGCTGGTGCTGTTCGATTCCGTCACCAAGCAGCCAATGCCGATCGGCTACGGCATCCTCAGCCAGGACGAAATCATGGACCGCGTGTTCCAATTGACCCAGGTTCAGCCCGGGAGCGACTACTGATGCGCGCGCGGCTCAATCAGGTCTCGTGCCGCGCGCTTGGCGCCGTGATCGGCGCGGCTGTACTCATGGCCTCGCCGACGCCGGCGCTCGCTGGCGTCGAAGGCGAGATGCAGAGCTTCATGTCGGACATGGGAGCCCAGGCCAATGTCACCGGCCCCAGCGCCTACCAGGGCCAGTCGGCAGGCTATTACTCGATGGGCTCGGTCTGGTCGCGCTTCCCCCAGAAGAACATCCAGCCCTTCAATATCCAGCTGCCCCATGCCCGCGCTGGCTGCGGCGGCATCGACCTCTTTGCCGGGAGCTTCTCGTTCATCAACACCGCCGAACTCGTCGCCATGCTCAAGGCCACGGCCAACAATGCCTTGGGCTTTGCCTTCAAGCTCGCGATCGACACGATTTCGCCCGAGATCGGCAAGGTCATGGATGAGCTTGCCCAGAAGGTTCAGCAGATGAACCAGATGAACATCTCGTCGTGCGAGACCGCGCAGGCGCTGGTCGGCGGGCTGTGGCCCAAGACCGACACGGCGTCCTCGGTGATCTGCGAGGCGATCGCCAACAGCCAGGGCGCGGTCTCCGACTGGGCCCGCGCGCGCCAGCAATGCAACAACGGCGGTCAGCGCGAGGCGCTGAAGAGCGCCAATTCCGACCCTGACATGAAGGAACAGGCCGGAATGCCGAACAACTACACCTGGGAGGCGCTCGGCAAGAAGTACGGCGGCTTCGACACCCAGTTCCGCGAGTTCCTGATGACGCTCGTCGGCACGGTGATCTACGATCCGCAAGGCTCGGGCGGCAAACCGCGGGTCCAGTTCATCGGCCCCGCCGATCCCGCGCTGATCAGCGCCATGCTCGATGGCACATCGGCTACCCCGCACAAGTACTGGAGCTGCGGGGGCGATACCACCAAGTGCATGGCGCCCACCGAGACCGACATGGTTATTGGTCCCAACGCGGCGATTAAAGCGCGGGTCCGCACCCTGATCGAGAGCATGGCGCTGAAGGTGCGCGATCCCGGCGCTTCGCTGACCCCGGCCGAGGTCCAACTCCTCGGCATGGCGAGCGTGCCGGTCTACAAGATCATCACGGTGAGCGCCGCGGCCGAGTTCGGCATTTCCGCGCAGGAGATCAACGACCTTTCGGAAATTGTCGCGGTCGATCTCGTCACCACCATGACCATGCGCTTTATCGACATGGCGGTGAACGCACGCTCGGACTTCAACGGGGCGGACGCGGATTCCTTACGCGAATGGCGCGAGGGGCTTTACGAGACCCGGCGCAACTTCCTCGGGATCGCTGCGCGCACCTCGCAGCGTTTTGACCAGACCTTCGCGCTGATCCAGCGCACGCAGATGCTGGAGAAGACCCTGCGCACGCAGCTCTCCCCGCAGATGTCGGCAGCATTGCGCTTCTCGCGCACCCTCAATCAACAGGTCCAGTAGACCGCGACGAAGGAAGGCACCCCTCATGCTCGAGGTCTTCACGGTCGGGGGCGGCGACTACCTCGTCAACACCTTCAACGCGATCGCCGCCTGGACCGGTTCCGGCGGGTTCAAGGCGCTGATCCGCGTGTGCATGGTGATGGGGCTGATTTACGCGCTGCTTGTCACCGCCATGGATCTCGACTGGCGGGCCTGGTTTCGCTGGTTCATCCAGTCGACGCTCATCTATCTCGTGCTGATGGTCCCGACCGTGACCGTGAAGGTCACCGACCGCGTCAACCCGGGGTTAGCGCCTGCCACCGTTGCCAACGTGCCGATCGGCCTTGCCGCGATGGCCTCGTTCACCAGCCAGGTCAGCGACTACCTGACCCGCACCGCCGAGACCGTCTTCGTCATGCCCGCCGCGCTCAATTACTCGACCGGCGGCTTCGTCTACGGGGCGCGGATGTGGGACAAGGTCCGCGGCTTCGAGATCCGCGATCCCGTCTTCAAGGCGAACGTCGACGGCTATCTCAAGCAGTGCGCCTATTACGATATCCTGCTCGGCACGAAGAGCCTCAAGCTGCTCAGCGAAGCGCCCGATCTCTGGGCCGAGCTCGGGGTCAATGCCGCAACCAACCGGGGGATGAAGTACCTGACCGACACCGGCGCGGGCACCGTCGATATCGAGGGCAAGACCTGTGCCGAGGCCTGGACGCTGATCAACAACCAATGGGATGGGCAAATCAATGCCTACGCATTGCCCTTTGCCCACACCATGTATCCCAAGCTCACTCAGGCCGCCGCCGGGGCCAAGCTCGCCGCCGATGTACCGGTGGTCTCGCAGCTCCTGACCGGGACGGCGATGACCCGGAACCAGTTCTTCAAGCAGAAGAGCATGGTCGATGCCTTCGAGGCCGCGCAGCTCGATTTTGGAAATGCAGACGCCGATTCCTTCGCGCTCCAGCGCGCGGACACCCAGACCCGTAACGCGATGACGACAGCGGCCGAGCAGGGGCTGATCTGGATACCGGTGCTTGGCGTCGTGCTGACTGTGGTGTTTTACGCGCTGTTCCCGATCGTCTTTCCGCTGCTGCTCTTCCCACGCACCGGGATCGCGACGCTCAAGGGCTACTTCTCGGGCTTCTTCTACCTCTCGGCCTGGGGACCGATCTACGTCCTCATCCACTCGTTCATCATGGACCGGCTCGCCAGCCAGACCAACGCACTTGCCGCCGGCAGCGTGAACCTCGCCAACTGGGCGGGGATCGATGCGGTCAATCAGGATGTCGCCACCATGGCGGGGTTCCTGATGATGTCTGTTCCGGTGCTGGCGCTGATGGTGATGCGCGGCACCATGTCGGTCGCGAACAACCTCGGCTCGATGCTCGCGCCGGTCCAGGCGGGTTCGGATGCCGCCGCGCTCGAGCGGACCACCGGCAACTATGCCTATGGCGATGTCAGCTACGGCAATCTCAATGCCGACAATCGGCAGATGTCGCAGTGGAACACGGCGCCGAACCTGCTCGCAGGCAGCGCGCACTCGGGCTTCCGCGAAGCCGATGGCCGAATGTTCAACGAATATGGCTCGGGCCACACGGTGATCGACACCAATGCCGCGATCTCGCAGCTGCCGTTCAAGCCGACCATGACGCGGGGCTACGCCTCGGACCTGCGCTCGCAGGGACAGTGGTACATGAACGAGGCCGACAAGATCGAAAACGGCACCTCGACCAGCTGGACCAGTTCGAAGGGCCGGTTCGGCAGCGCGGTCACCGCGACCAGCGACGTATCGGGTTCGCGCCGCGAGAACGGCTCGCGCGCCTCGGACACGCACAATGTCGGCGGCAACCTGGTGGTCGAAGGTGCCTCGGGCAGTTCTACCCGCGAGGTCACCAACAACGACCTGATCTTGCGCGAGGGGAACAATCGCTCGTCGAACAACTTCGATCGGCGCACCTTCGGCACAAGCCTATCGCTTACCGGCACGGGTACAGTAGGCACGCCACTCGAATCCGAAGCGGGAAGCGGGGTTTCAGCGTCTCTGTCTGGAGGCTTTTCGGGCCGGCGAGAAAGCGGCGACGGTGCAACCGCCGGAACCGAGCGCTCGGCAACTAATCAGACCATTCGGGGGACCGACAAGTCGGACGAGACCAGCAACCGCGTGGTTGTCAGCGGCTCGAGCGGCGACGTCCAGTCGTCGGGCACCTTCAACCAGAGCTCCGATTACACCGACCATTCGCGCTCGCGCACCAGCACCGATGGAACCGACTGGCGCACCTCGGAAGCGGAGGAACGGCGGGCGGCTGCCGCCCGCTACCGCGAGATCGGCAGCCGGATGATGTCGGAGGCAAGTTATGCCGAGACCCATGGTTTCCAGATCTCGAGCGACATGTCGAACCTCATCCAGGACCGTTACGAGACGCTGCAGCGCGAGCATCCCGAATGGCACCTGCCGGACTTGTCCAACCCGCGGCTCGACTACCGCGACGTCTCGCGCCGCGATCAGGCCATTGCGTTTATCATGGACGATCTGATGGGCGATCTGCGCGCCCAGCGCATCAACGAGCTGAGCGACGTCGCGGCAATTGCGGGGTCAGGGACACTGGGCTCGAACGGAGACCTGGGAATACCGGGGACGCCGCGACTGCCGTCAGGGACGGTTGCCCCCGCGCTTGTGCCCTCGCCGCTCGAAGGGGGAACGCTCATGGCTGTCCCCGATGGACCGGTCGATGGGGCCGCCCTCGCCAAGGAGCTCGGCATCAATGTCAAGCCCGGCGCGCGCCTCGGTCACATGGACGGCGCGCTTGTGCCGGCGATGGGCGTGGTCGCCGAAGAAGCAAGGTCCCTTGGCTTGCCCACACCAGTGGTGACCTCGGGCAATGACAGCACCCAGCACAAGGTCGGGTCAGCCCATTACGACGATCGCGCGCTCGATTTTCGCGGCAACAACATCTCGAACGAGCAGGGCGAGCGATGGGCTGCCAAGGTCCAGAGTCGTCTCGGAAGCGCTTATGCTGTCGACTTTGAGCGATTTCAGGACGATCCCGCAAGAGACCACCTCCACGTTGCGAAGCGGCGAGGCTAAAGGCTAGCCAAACAGACGAGAAGCATATGCAAGTCCAGATCCCACGGCGATCATCAGGATCACAAGGAAGATAGTGGCACCACGGCCCAAGCTTCCAGCTTTGCCGCGAAAAGTCGGCATTTGAAGTCCCGTTACGTGGTCGAAATGACCGGGCCGAGGGTAAATCGGCCTCCCATCCAGTCCGTAGCGATCATGGTCCATCGAGGGTCTCCTCGCCCTGACCATGATTACCCCGAACGGACTGTCTTTTCAATCATGTGCCAGGAACAATTGGAGCCCCCGCAACCTATCGGCATCCTCTCTCCTTTCGCAGCGCGCCCGCGCTGGAAGTCAGGCGCCGCCGGCGGGATAGCTCTCGATCCGCGCTTCGCCGGCCCGCCGGATCTGGGACGCGGCTTCCTCAAAATGGAACGCCACCGCATCGCGCGCCCGCAGCGTGTCGCCGGCCTTCATGTAGGCAACAAGCCGCTCGTGCTCGGTCAGCGAGCTGCGCGCTTCCTCAAGCTGGAAGTAGTTCGCCCCCGCAATCCACACCGCGGGCGGGATCGCCTTGGAATAGGCGGCGAGTGCTGCCCGATTGCCGCTGATGCGCACAAGCTCAAGGTGCCACTGGTAGTCGATGTAGGCTCCGGCGAGGAGGTTGCCCGGATCGCGGTCGTCCATGCCGCGCAGGACGCCGTTCAGCCGCTCGAGATGGGAGAAGTCCGCGCTCGCCGCCACGCCCGCGACCTGCGCGGCGGCCATGGCCTGGATCGCGCCGGCAAGGACGAGGTGCTCGACGATCCGCTCGATGGTCCAGTCGTTGATCGAATAGCGGCCGTGGTCGCGGGTAAGGAGGCCAAGGTCGACGAGCTCCTGGGCAAAATGCTCGGCGGTGCCCAGCGCAAGGGTGTGCAGCCCGGGAATGTTGGACGGACTGTCGAAACGGCGACGCTTGTGGGGCTCGCGAAGCACAGCAAAGAGGTTCTGCGCCGGACACGCAATTGTTCGTACGCCGTCCAATTTTGTCCGTGTTCCCAAGGCTCCGTACTACTCCCTCATCGCTAAAGCGGGATAATCCGAAGCGGCAGGATTCGGAAATCAAATCGATCCTGTGCTATGGAGAGGGAAATTATGCGGCGGGCCAGAACTCGCCCATGGGGGCTCGTCACTTGGCCAAGGCGCATTCACTTGCTGAACGCATGTTCCTCGAACTCAGGTTCGGGGTGCTGTCAGCGCGCTATCTGCCCGGCCAGCTCATCCCCAAGGGCGAGCTCGGCGAACTCTACGAATGCCGCCCTGCCGCCATCGCCGAAGTCCTCAATGCACTGGCTTTCGAAGGCTACCTGACGCGCCAGTCGCGCAGCGAATTCGTCGTGCGCACCTGGGGAGCCGAAGAGGTCGAGGATCTCTTCGAGATGCGCGCCAACCTTGAGGGTCATGCCGCCTCGCGGGCGGCGACGCGCGCCAGTGCGGCCGAGATTTCGCTTCTGGGTGCGCTTGTTGCCGAGGCCCGCGAAGCCGCGCCCGACAGCCCCGACGACCTCGAGCGCGTGATCCACGAGAACCTGCGCTTCCACATCGAAGTCATGCGCATGTCGCGCATCCCGCAGGTTGCCGAGATGACGCGCATGGCGCTGCCCAACGCGCTTCACCGGCGTATCGCCTGGTCGCAGCGTGCCGAGGATGCCGAGCAGTCGCTTCGCATGCACCAGAAGATCGCGACCGCCATCGCCGAGCGCTCGGCCTCGATGGCCCGGCTGCTGATGCGCGAGGACATCTACTCGGCGCGCGAGGCCGTGCTCGCAGCAATCGCCGGGATGGGATCGCACGAAGGCGAGGTTGCCTCCGTGGTCCGGATCGCGCCGACCCTGGAAATCGATGGCCGCCTCTACGGACAGGGGACACGCGAGGCCGGAGCTGACGGGCGCCTCGTTCCCTTCGGTGTTCCCGCAAGGAACATGGGCCAGGGCTAATTTGTCGGCGCGGCGGGCGGACCGTCTTCGGTTAACCGCGACTGGTCGGTCTCGAGTTGCTGCAGCACCGCCATCATCAGATTGGCGGCCTGGTGGAGCCCGGCGGCATTCAGAACATTAAGAAAATCATTGCCGTCGGAGACGATCAGGTCGAGCGTACTTCGATCGATCAGAAGTCGCTGCATGCGCATCAAAGCCGCCCCCGAAGCCAATAACGCAAACGATTGTTCAATATAGACATTCTGTCAATATTGCACCGAGTTAAATTTGCCAAAATGACTCTATAATGGAGCGAGTTGGGTAAGTGTCCCTAGAAAATCATGTCGCAACTGCAACATGACAAGTGTTCGCCTTATTCGCAATTGCAGCAACTTAGAGGGTCGGCGCGGCCCGGTGGGAGGTGGCCCGGACCGCGCCGACGTTCCGGTCAGGCGTAGATGGCCTGCTCGACGCAATGGATGCAGTCGACCTTGCGCTCTTCGCTGACGGAATGGTGATGGGTAGGAGCCGCCTTGTCCGGGCAGTCCGGACAGAGACTATTGGCATCCTGCTGAGCTCGGGTGGCCGCATCCTTCAGCGCCTGCTTGCGCGCCTCGAGCGCTTCGCGAAGGCGGGCGAGGGTCGCCCTGGTCTGGTCAGAGCTGGTCTGTTCGGAGTTGGCCCGGCTATCGAGCTGGCTCTGGATCAACGTTGACGCCGCAGCCGCCCTGGAAGCGGGCTCGGCAGCGAGGGCAGGGGTTGCGGCCGCCGCAAGCAGCCCCGCCAGCAGATAGGCATATCGTTTCATGGCTAGTCTCCTTGGTTCAGAAAAAGCCGGTCCGGCGGCCGTATGAGAGGTCGCCGCGCGACGAATCCCCGAGCGCCGACCGGCGCACGCTCAGGGTGACGCCCCGCCTTCCGCGGGCGCGGAAGTGGAGATCCTGGGGATCGATGTTATTGCGTTCCGCCCAATCCTGGGCATCGCGCTCGCTCGCAAAGTCGCCGACTTCCTCGTGTTCATAAGCCATGGTCGCTCTCCATCGGTTCGCTGACGGGCGGTTCGGGATCGGCATCGGGCTTTGGATCCGGCGCAGCCGGCGCAAGAAATGCGACCGCCACCGCAGCAAGGGCAACCGCGACCATCGCCAGGATGACCAGGCCCCGCGCCGCAGGCTCGGGCAGGACAAAGGCGAGCACGGCCAGCCAGACGAGCGTGGAGTGCGCGCGGTCGAACATCTGGGCCGCCGCAGCAGGGGCGAGGGCGGAGAAGCGCCTCACAGGTCGAGCCCCAGCGACTTTTCAGGCACGGGGAGTTGCCGCACCGGGGGTTCGGGTGCCATGCCCAGCACGGCATCGAGCTTGGCCTTGAGCTCCGGGCTCATATTGAGTTCGGGCAGCTGCCGCGCGTCGATCGGGTTATTGTGGCGGGGTTCGACTTCAAGCCTGCCAGTCACCTCGAGTGCGGAAGTCTTGTTCCCGGGCGTGCGATCGAGCTGCTGCTTCAGCCCCTCAAGATTGTTGGTCACAACCATCATGTCGTCGGTCGCGCGGGTGTTGAGCACGTTCTGCGTGCGCTGGGTCGCGAGGTTGCGCTGGGAGGAAGAGATGACCTCGATCGCCTCGGGCTTGGTCATGCCCTGCGCCATGTGGGCATTGAGCGCATAGCCGAGGTCGAGCCGGCGCAGCATCGGGTCGCCGGGCGCAAGCACCAGTTGCCGCTTGTCGGCAAGCTCGACCCGTACGGCTTCGGGCCGGGCCTCAAGCACTGTCGCGTAGGTCGATTTGGCAATGTCCCGCCCCTGGTCCTTGTCGCGCCAGAACACGGTCTCGCCGTCATGGATCTTGAGCTCTTTCTGCTCGTAGAGCCCGATGCGGTCGAAGCAGTGATCGGGATCGATGCGGGTCGGGTCGATGACCTTGCGCCGCCCGCCAGCCTCGAGCACGACCATGCCGTCCTTGCGGATCTCGCGGACCTCGTACTCCCCGCGCTTCAACCCCAGCTCGCGCACGTCCATCCGCGCGTCGAACACCTGGCCCACCCGGTAGGTCGAGGCAAAGCGCAGCTCTTCGCGCGTGGTGTTGGCGCTCTGCAGAGAGGTGAGAGTGAGACCCGGCCCGGTGAGGGTGCCTTCCTTGAGCAGCCCCGCCTGGACCCGCGCGTTGATCTCGGCACGGTCATCGCGCCCGGCGGTGAAGATGGCGGTCGCCTCGCGCTTGTCAGGGCTGAGCGACAGCCACAGCTCGGCCGCGCGGGCGACGTGGTCGGGCCCCGCTTCGATCACGCGGCCGTGCGCGGCAAGAAGTTCGAGCGCGAGGCTCGCATGGCCCTCGTTCGAGAGCCCGGCGACCGCCAGCAGCAGGGGCGAGTTCTTCTGGCGAATGTTCTCGTCCATCCGCACGGTTGCTTGCCCCGCGGCCTGGCTGACGGCGAACATCTTGCCCTGCTCGATCGCCGACAATTGCTGGCGATCGCCCATGAACGGCGCCTTGGCGAGATCGAGCTGCTCGGCCAGCGCAGTCAGCCGCAGCATGTCACGCGAGGAGACCATCGAGCTTTCGTCGGTAATGATGACTGTGTTGGCGAGCGCCGCCTTGGCGGCCTCGAAGCGCTCGCCCGATCCCGTGGCCGCAGCGCCGCCATAGGTGCTGAGGAACTTGGCGATCGTGTAGGCCTCGATCCCCACCTCGCGCATCTGCTGGGCCGACATGCCTTGACCGCCACCGCCGCGCAGGTCGGCAACCATCTTGTTCTGAAAGGCGAGCCCGACGAGCTTGACGCCTTCATCGCCAAGCACCTTGCCCACCGCGCCGAGCAGCGTCGATTTGCCCGCACCCGCGACCCCCTGGACATTGAGGAAGCGATCGGTGCCCGAAAGGATCGCGACGCCTGCGGCCAATTGGCCTTCGTTGAGCTGCCAGGTATCGACCCCGGCGCGGCTCTGGCCGAGTTCGCGCGCCGCGTCCTGAAGCCGCGCCATCGCAATTTCGGGCGGCATGAACGCGCGGCCCTGGCCGCTGCCGGCATCTATCCGGTCCAGAATCTGCTGCTCCATCGCCAGCGCCGCCGGCGTCGTGACCAAATCGAAGTGCCCGTCGAGCCGCTCCGACTTGCCGGGGATCAGATGGCCCTCGCGAATGAGTTCGCCGATCCGCAGGGCGACCGCGCCGCCTTCGAGACCCTTGATCTGGAAGCCCAGCGCCGCACTGAGGATCGCCTGTGGCGAAAATGCCGCCTCGCGCTCGGACAGATGGCGAATGGCCGACGCCGTCGCGTGCTGCGCCTTGATCGTGTCTGCGGGGAGGAACAGCGCCGCCGCGCCGCTCACCGCCAGCGGGCTCGGCGTGCGCAGCGCCGCGCCAATCCGGGTCGACACTTCACCGAGCGCTGCGGTTGCCGTTTCGCGGAAGGTCGGGCGCGCCTGCACCTCGGCGCGGGCCCTGGCCTCGGCGATGAGCGCCTTGCCATCGAACCCCAGTGCCGCAGAGCGATCCTGCCAAGTCTGAACGAGTGCTGCGCGGTCCTCGACGGCGAGTTTGGGATCGCGGGTATTGACCGTCACCCGGTCCTGTCCCTGCGGTGATGCAATGCCCAGTTCCTCGACTTTGGTCAGGATGTCGTCGCGGCGCTGGCTGAACTCCTTGATGACCTCGCTTGGCACGCCCTTGATCTCGAACGAGCCGTGCTTGCCCGCCGCCTCGGTCTCGTAGCCAAGCTTCTGCAACTGGGCGCGGAAGGCGGCATGGTAGAACTGGCCGATCGTCGTGTTGTTCTTCCAGATCTCACCGTTCCACAGCGCCTTCCAGGTGCCCTTCGGATCGCGCGTCAGGTTGGCGACGACGGCGTGGATGTGGCCCTGCGGATCGAGGGCGCGGCTCGTGTCGTGGGCGAACAGTGCATAGACGAGATTGCCAGTCTTTTGCGGCTCGCCGCTGCGCGAACGATCGTAGTTGCGGCTCTCGGCAAACTGCTTTTCGACGAGCTGCGTCATGGTCGATTTGACGGCGGCGAGGTGCGCATCGAGGATCCGCTTGTCGCCGCTCACCAGCGCCAGGATCGAGGCGGACTTGGGCATCGAGAAGGTAAGGTCCAGGCCCAGACGCCGCCCTTCGACCTGACCCACCATCTCCCCGTCGGGCAAGCGCCCATTCAAGATCGCTTCGAACTGATCGCGTTCGACCTGACCCTCAAGTCCGAGTGCGCGCGCACCCTCGCCGCCCCAGACCCCGGCTTCCGCGTGTTCATCGGCTGTGTAGTAATTGTCGTTCGCGAAATAGTCGGCTGCGCCGCTCGACGACCTGACGGATGCGATGGAGTGCATGGGTTACATCTCCGGCCCGTCATCGTGGCTGGGGACATCGATCTCGGGCTGTCGCGACGGTTCCATCTTGCGTTCCGCCGAAACGTCGCGGTCGATTGCTTCGGCAAGTTCGCGGGCGGCTTGGGTGGACCGCTGGGCAGGGACCTTCGGCCCGGCGCTGCGGGGCGTCTTGGATGCGGTTTCGGTCTCGCTGGCGCGCATGGTTGCTGCGCTCTTCACGATCTCGGCGCTGGCGATCATCGAGCGGCCAAGGCTTGGTTGCGGTGCCGACGTTAGCTCTACCTGCGTGGCGGTGAAGTTCAGTTCTTCCTGTCGCGGCGCGGGATGAAACTTCGTCGGTTCCTCGTCGACCTCAGGCGTGGGCGCGAGTTCGAGCTCGTCCTTGTTTTCGCGCCCGCCGCCTTCGGTTTCGGCGTCATCATCGGCATCGCGTGCAAACTCGATCGGCTCGACATGGGTGCGCAGGACATAGCCTTCGGCAACCTTGGGATAGTCCTTGTAGGTGAGCTTGATC
>NZ_LSIA01000184.1:0-1526 GCF_001556015.1 Novosphingobium sp. CCH12-A3
ACCCTTCCTCGGACCAATCCGCCTCGAACTACCAGGTTTTTGCGGGTGTCCAGCTTCGTAGTGGTAGCCGCAAGCAAACTTTACCACGCCGAGCTAAAAGGATCACGAACCTTTGAAGTGGATCTCCTGGCTATGTCAGGCCTGTAATGGAGAATGTGAGCGTGAAACCCGGATCTGGATTCTTACGGTGGTTTAGCGAAAGCCCCTTGCCACCAGAGGCCGAAAAGACATCGGAGACTCTCGCGAGCCACGCAGATCGCGAATTGCTCGAAAGAATCTCGGATTTCCTCCTTGGAAACAGGCTTGAAGTAAGCCAGGCAAATCTGCTCACGGCGCACGCCGCGTTTTCAGGCGCGGTAGTCGGCTTGGCGCGCACCATCTCGGCAAAAGTAGCTGCAGGTGAAAAAATCACCCAATCGATGATGGACCATTATGCCGTCTCCGCACTTCCTGGGAAGTCAGAGGAGTTGGACAGCCTTGCCGCCAAGGTCGAGCGCACGCTTGCCGTCTTTGAGCATACGTCCAGCTCTGCAAAAAAGAGCACCAAGGAATACGGCGAGGTGCTCCATGCCCAAGCCTCTAACCTGTCGGCAAACCTGACTCACGACCTTGTTCTGCAGAACCTCGTTGAGATCACCAAGACAATGATCGAACGGACGGATCGCATCGAAAAGGAGATGGAGCGAAGCGAGAAGGAAGCCTCCTCTTTGCGGGCAAGTCTGGAAAAAGCCCGAAGGGAAGCAGATTTGGATCATCTGACTGGCTTGGCAAATCGAAGAGCCTTTGAAGGCGTGTTTGAGTCACAATACCGTATTGCTCAATCCGAAATTGAGCCTTTAAGTGTTGCGTTTTGCGATATTGACCACTTTAAAAGTATCAACGACAAACACGGTCATGATACGGGAGATCGTGTCATACAATCTATCGCACAGGCTCTGACTCGAATTTCAGACGACAAGTGTCACGTCGCGCGGCATGGCGGAGAAGAATTCGTTCTGTTATTTCGGGGAATCTCTCTGGATGAAGCTTGGCAGAAACTTGACGATACACGGAAACAGTTTGCCGCACGCAAACTAATAAACCGGCTGACCGATGAACCGATCGGGCATGTCACCTTTTCAGCGGGCATTGCGAATGTATTTGCGTTCGATGACCGGCGCGAGGCTCTCCGAGCAGCTGACCTTGCCTTGTACAAGGCCAAGGATAGCGGACGAAATTGTATCGTTAAGGCATAAAATGGAGAGAAAGCAGACAGGCGCCGCAGAGTGTGTCAAAGACCATCCGGCTCCCGGCGCACGCTTTTTCCGATCTGTTTTTAAAAGCTGACCACAGCTTCTGCCACAGAAAAGCGGTTGTGCCGGGCAGATCGTCTACACATCGACATTCCACAACCGCATAATGCCCCGCTTCGCGGTTGCGGAGGCTGTTCAACACTTCGCAGCAGTTCAGTTGTATTGAACCCAAACCTGCAAGCTGGACACCCGCAAAAACCTGGTAGTTCGAGGCGGATTGGTCCGAGGAAGGGT
>NZ_LSIA01000185.1:0-9193 GCF_001556015.1 Novosphingobium sp. CCH12-A3
CGTGGGCGCCGATGTAGCCTGCGCCGCCGGTGACGAGAACGGGAACCTTCGACATCTAGAGCATCTCCAGCAGCAATATGTGCAAGTTTGCCAGCAAGGCTTTACCTTGGTCGGCCGTACATTTCCCTCGAGATCGCCGGCAGACAGCAATGCGAGCCAGTCTGGAAATTTCGAGCATCTTCATCGGTGCGCTATGGCATGAAGAATAAAGAGCTGCAAAGGTCGACGATCTTGCAGCGTATGCGAGATCGTCCCAAGCGTCTCGCGATCGAATTTGCCAGATCCATATGTGGCACTGAGCCAGTTTTCCAGATCGCTTCGCGGCTTCACCCAGAAGTGGCGACATCGTGGAGCCTTGGGCCTTCCTCAGGAATTGATCTCCAAGATAGCCCGTCGAACTAGGCTTCGCTGTTGGCGCCATCCAGATGTTCCTGCGCTTGCCGAAGCAGTCGGCAGGGTTCCGATCCCGATGTCAGGTGACAGCTGGTGTCGCTTCTTCTCCCGGCGTCTGTTCAGAAAAGACACCAGCTTGCGGCCTTCGACCGCTGTAACCGTAGTCCTGACAGAACTTTCCGTCGCAATGCCAGAAGGGTCCGTTGCGGGGCAGGCGCTTATCGCTCGTGACTTGTCAGTGGCCTCATTGACCCAATGGTCGCAGCAGGGAAGGAACCCGTTTGAGAAGAGCGTCAGTCTGTTCCGCGCGACCGGGCTCTGTTGGTGGTGAAGTCGAGGTGATCGCAGTGGCCGGCAGGAGCGACGCGGGAAACGGCAGACCCCGGTCGTGCATCCATAACCAAGGACGTCGGCGTGATGCCGGCCAGCACTTGTTGCGACGCATGTCAGTGGGCTACGCCTTTTCCAGACGCGAGCGGTTCGACATCGACACCGATTTTCAGGGACAGTGGAGTCCAATCGCCAAGCCGCGCGTCGGGCAAGAGCTCATGAGTTGTTTACACTTTAGTGGATACAGTGGCGCGGAAACCCAATTGCGGCGAGTGCGTTTGTTTCGTCAGTGCGTGACAAATCCGCCCCGGCGGCTTTTCCGCCTAGAGGTGAAATGCTGAGGTCGTTCGCATCGGCAACATGTGCGTTGCAATATAATCCGAATCGTGCATAAGCGTACAACGAAAGATAGGAGCATACACATGGCAGTTCTCAAGAAGGCGTGTTCGGCCTTGGTAGTGGCGGGCTTGCTCGTATCCGTTCCGGCTGCGGCGGCACAGCGTAAGCCTGCATCGGCCCCATCGGATGTTCGCACGTCAGCGAAGATCAAGAAGGGCGAGAAGGCAGTTGATACGGCTGTAATCGTTGTGGGCGCACTGGCTGTTGGTGCAGCTGCCTACGGTATTGCCAAGGCTGTCGAGGGAGCCCCCGCGAGCCCCTGAAGCGCACCTGCCGCTTCAGATCCAAGGAAACGCCCCGAAAGGGGCGTTTTTTTTTGGCATTTGTCTCGCCCGCTCACCGAAATGTCAGTCTGGTCGCCGCAGGCGAGTCACGGTTCGTCGCCTAAACTAAAGATATAGCTTGCTAGCATAGCTCGTTGGTTGGACGTGCCTATGCACGTTCTCGAATCCTTGGGTTAAAAGGCGATTTCGCGCATGCTGCAGGATCAACGGTGGTTGAGGAGCGGGAGCAGAGTGGCCTGAGGAGCAGATACATTTTGCAAGTGCGAAAGGTCTTCGTTAGAGTCCGGGGTTCTACGTATCCCTTGGCGGCGATTGTGCTGGTCTGGTAGAAACCAAACCTGAGGGGCAGAAATTGTGGAATACAGGCCAATCATTGCCGCCCAGTCGACGGTGCGGATTGTTCCCACGCCAGCAGCTCCCGGCTTTGTCCGGGTAGTGTTGGTTTCGAACCGCTATCTCCTGGGCATTGCGCTAATCCTCGTCGCGCTGGTGCCGCTGTTTCTTGATGCGCTCCATGACACGTTTCGGTCCCGCGTCCGGACCGACATTGCATTGTTGCCGACATACATCGCGTCCTTTGGAGCAGTGTGTCTCGGGCACCTGTCCTTGCGCCGGATTGCGGTGCTTCCCCTCGTTTCCGGCGCCAGTCTGATCTTTCCGACATTTCTCGCAAGTTTCACGGTGGGCTTCTTCGTTCTCTTCATTCTGCGCATACCCCTAGGACTGCCGCATTTGTTAGGCAGCTTCGTAACGGCCTGCACATGGTACTTTTTTGCGTCGGTGATGCGTGCGAGGTATGTCCGACCGATTGTCGGCCTGGTAGGAGTTTCGCCTACAGAAGCGGCGCAGCTTTCCGAGCGAATTCATTGGCAGATCCTGCGCGAGCCCCGCCTGCCTCAAGGGATCAGCGCAGTAGCATTCGATCCCCACTCCAACTTGTCGATGCGCTGGTCCTCCTTCATCACGAGGCTCGTGCTGCAGGGCGTACCAGTCTATCACCTCGCGCACATGGAAGAAGGGTTGACGGGCCGGGTCAAGTTTACCGAGCATTCGGATAACGAGTTCGGGGCGTTGCTTCCGTCATTATTTTACCTCAAGATCAAACGTGTAATTGACGTGGTCGTGGCGTTGCTCGCACTTCCATTTGTTGCTTGCATAGTGGCGCTCGTCTCCGTTTTGATCAGGCTTGAATCCCCCGGGCCAGCAATTTTTTGTCAGGTACGGATGGGGCATAGAGGCCGCCCCTTCGTCTGCTTCAAGCTTCGCACCATGCACACGGCCATGGACGGGCCGGCATTCACGGAGGAGGGGGACCGGCGTGTGACGCGCCTTGGTGCTTATCTGCGAAAGTGGCGAATTGATGAATTGCCCCAGGTCTGGAACGTGGCGCTGGGAGAAATGAGTTGGATTGGCCCTCGTCCGGAAGCCATAAGGCTTGCACGGCATTATGAACGCCATGTGCCGTTTTACGGCTACCGACACGCCGTGCGGCCGGGTATTACCGGTTGGGCCGCTGTGCACCAAGGCAATGTTGCCATGTTGGAGGCTGCACAAGAGAAGTTGGAGTTCGACTTCTTTTACATCCGTTACTTTTCGTTCTGGCTGGACGTGCTGATCGTTCTCAAGACAATTCGAACCGTCTTGACTGGATTTGGATCACGTTAGGATCCCGAACCTGTGGATCCTAACGCTGCTGGCTTGAGCAATCAGGCTGACTCTCAGTGGCCCCGGCAACACGAACATAAGGGGTCAAGAATGGATGAACGCTTGCCGAGAAGGGTTGCACGAGTGTCGGCCAGTTCACAAAGGTCGCGGGTTTCAGTCCCGCTAACGGGACTGTTGTGCATCGTAGGAATCGCTTTCCTTTTCGGCGGTAGCGCGCGACCCGATGTGCTCTCTTTGTTGCTTTTGCGGCCATTGTCCATTTTGGCATGTGGTGCCGCATTGCTGACGCTCAAGCGCGAGCATCTGACGGAAAACTGGGCGATCATTGCGTGGTCGGCAGCAATCCTCATTCTCGTGATTTCGCATCTTGTGCCGCTGCCCCCACAGATCTGGCAAATCTTGCCCGGACGGCAGATAATTGTGGAGATTGATGAGGTGACAGGCATTGGCCCTGTCTGGCGGCCGCTATCGATGGCGCCGGAGTGGACCTGGAATGCGCTTTGGAGCCTCGCCACGCCATTGGCCGTAATCCTGTTCGCGATACAACTGTCGGCCCGCGAATTGCGCTTGGCATTGACGAGTGTTGGCCTTGTGGTCGTTCTGAGCGCGATTTTGGCCGTAGCGCAGCTGGCGTCCGACCCCAAAGGACCACTGTATCTCTATGCGGTAACCAACAATGGCAGTGCGGTAGGTCTGTTTGCGAACCGGAATCACCAAGCCTTACTTTTGGCAGCAGGATTTCCCGTGCTTGGGCTCTGGCTCGCACAACTAGGTGCCAGGCGACGCACAAATGCATTTCTCATTCGCGTAGCGTGGATTTGTGGTGCGCTCTTCATCATTGCATCCCTGCTAGTGAATGGATCCAGGTCCGGTCTCGTGATGGGAATTTGCGCAGCAGTCATGACTTGGGCGTTGTCCCTCTTTTCGGCTCATCCTGTCGAGCAGCGCGCTCAAGATCGCATTATGCGTTGGCTGACCTGGGGGGGAGGGGGCATCTTGCTGGTTTTTCTGATCGCTTCTGCCGTTTCCTCTGACCGGGCGGTTGTGTTCAGCAGGTTGATGAATTCGGAGTTGGTCGATGATGCGCGCATTCGAAACCTTCCGGCAACGGTGGAAATGTTGCGGGACGTCTTTCCGTGGGGGAGCGGGATCGGCTCGTTCCAGCCAGTTTTCCAGATTTACGAAGGCGACGCCATGATATCGCCAGTGTACATGAATCATGCGCATAACGACTGGCTCGAGGCGATTGCAACCGGGGGGATTCCGGCCGCACTACTGCTCATTGCCCTCCTGGTAATCGTCGTTTTTCAGGTCTTTACCCTTGCTCGAAGGAACGGGTCAGACCGTCTGCTTTGCGGCACCGGGCTGATCCTGCTCTTGCTTTGCACGATTGGCTCGCTTAGCGACTATCCAGTGCGGGTGCCGGCGATAGCGGTGCTCATGGCCTTGGGTCTTGTTTGTTTGCGGCCCCCTCGATTGCAATCCGACGGAGCGACAGTGCAGGTAGTGACACAGCTAAACCGACGGAAACATTCATATGCAGCGTAGCAGGTTCGTTCTCGCAATTGGGTTGATGGCAAGCCTTGCAGGGTGCGGCGGAAAAGTTGTGCTCGGCGGAGACCCGCAGCTCTCGGTGCTGGATGCAACGGAGCTTCCTGTACCTCGTGGGGCAGATCTGTCCGGCGGCGTTCAGCCCTATTACGTTGGTGCGTTCGACCGACTGACGATTGATGTATTCGGCATCGACGAGCTTGCGCAACGCGATATCCAGGTCGACGCGAATGGCAAGATTTCCTATCCCTTGGTCGGTGTGGTTGACGTTGCTGGCAAGACGGCGGGCGATGTCGAGAAGCTGCTTACAGAGCGACTGAAAGCAGCGTACGTACGCGACCCTCAGGTAACCGTGAACATCAAGGAGATGGTCAGCCGGGTGGTGACTGTCGATGGCGAAGTCAAAAAACCTGGAATCTATCCGGTTGTGGGGCGCATGTCGCTTCTGCGGGTCATTGCCAGAGCCGAAGGGACGAACGAATTTTCAAAGCTCGATGATGTCGTCATCTTCCGCACCGTCGCGGGACAGCGTTATGCAGCCCTCTACAACCTCGATGCGATCAGGCATGGTGCATACCCCGATCCTGAAGTCTACGCCAACGATGTCGTGACTGTTGGGGACTCCCGCTCGCGGCGCCTGTTCAAGGATTTTCTGGCCGTATTTCCGGCGCTTGCTACGCCGATCGTGATTGCAGTCGATCGCCTGGCAAATTGAGCTATCGGAACCTATTGACATGATGAATAGCCAAACGCCGGATCTCCGCGATCGTGGCAATGATCATAGCCCGACGGCGGACTTGATGCAGGGGGCAGAATATGATGAATCCTGGCTGTCTCCGCTGCTTATGCAATATTGGCAGGCAGTCCTGCGGTGGCGATGGATTATCGCTGGCATCATAGCTGCAGCGCTAGTGGCTGGACTGGTGATCACCTTGATGACGCCGGCCCAGTACACCGCAAAAACTCAGATCGAGATCAGCCGCGAACAGAAGAAGATTACAAATGTCCGCGGTATCGAGTCCGATACTGAGGCAAGGGATATCGAATTCTACGCGACGCAATATGCGTTGCTCAAGGCTGAGTCCCTGGCCGAGCGTGTTGTGCGCAAGTTGCGCTTAGCCGGTGACCCTGTGTTCATGGCAGCGCATGGACTTGAGCCGCTGCAGGTCAGTGAGCCGAATAGTGCAAGACAGAGATCAGATGCCGAGCAACGCCGGGCGATTTCAATCTTGCTGGCTAATGTAGATGTGTCACCAATTCGCGCGTCGCGTCTGGTAGATATTTCTTACACCTCACGATCACCTCAATTGTCAGCCAAGATTGCCAATGCCTGGGCGCAGGAGTTCGTCGGATCATCGATGGACCGGCAATTTGCCTCGACCGCAGATGCGCGCAAGTTCCTTGAAGAGCGACTCGGGCAATTGCGTCAGAAAGTCGAGCAAAGTGAACGTGATCTCGTAACCTACACGTCGGGCAAAGGCATTGTCACTCTGGATGCCATAAGGGATGCAGACGGCCGAACCTATACCCAGCGGACTCTGGCGTCGGCCGATCTGGAGGCCTTGAACCAGGCGTACATTGCGGCAAGGGCGGAGCGGATCGCTGCTGAGAGCCGGGCGACGGTAGGATCCGCTGATAACAGTCCTGAAGTGCTTACGAATCCGACAATAACCGCCTTGCGCACGCAACGGGCGGAATCAGCGGCGCGTTATGCAAAGATCCTCGTCCAATTCGACGCTAGATATGCAGCGGCGCGCGCCATCAAGCAGGAGATGGATGCGCTCGATGCAGCAATCCAGAGAGAGACGGCGCGGGCGGCAGGGAGCCGGGGGCAGTCTTATGCGGAAGCATTGAAGCGAGAACGCGACCTGGAGTCCAAGGTAAACGCGCTCAAGGATGAATTGACGCGCCAGCGTGAGGCCTCAATCCAACAGAACATCTACCAAAGGGAAGTCGATACAAACCGGCAACTCTACGATGCGTTATTGCAGCGCTACAAGGAAATTGGCGTAGCCGGCTCTGTTGGGGTCAACAACATAGCTATCGTCGATTCTGCGAAAGTGCCAAGCGGCCCGTCATCGCCAAAAATGTTGCTCAATCTCGCGGTTGCTGCACTGGCCGGCTTGATACTCGCCGCAGCAGTCGTGTTTGCGCTCGAGCAGATTGACGAAGGCATTCGGAATCCGGAGGACGTCAGGAATTTTCTCAAGATTCCACTGCTTGGCAACGTCCCAATGACGGAGGAATCGCCGCTTTCGGAAATTCAGGACCCGAAGACGGGCATGTCCGAAGCGTACTTCAGCGTCCGCTCTACCCTCGCTTTTGCGACCAATCACGGACTCCCTAAGTCCTTCGTCCTTACCAGCACGCAGCCAGGCGAGGGCAAGTCGACCTCTGCTCTTGCGTTGGCCGAGGTGATCGGGCGCACCGGCAAGTCCGTGCTCCTGATTGACGGCGACTTGCGTTCGCCATCTGTGCATCGCTACGTGGGCATCGAGAACAAGTCAGGGCTGAGCAACTTGCTCGCTGGAGAGGACCTCGCTGATCAGATCCAGCAAACTGATCACCGGGGATTGTGGGTGCTTCCTACAGGTCCGATCCCTCCAAGCCCGGCAGAGTTGCTGAGTTCGGACAAGTTTGGTCAGCTAATCACAACTTTCCTCGACCGCTTTGACCATGTGATTGTTGATGCACCGCCAATCCTCGGTCTTGCTGACTCGCCCCTCATGGGCCGGGCAACCGAGGGTGTTGTCTACATTGCGCAAGCAGAGCGCACCTCGCGCCGTGCAATTCGAGCGAGTCTGCAAAGGCTCCGTGCAGTTGGAGTGCATGTCTTTGGTCTAGTTGTGACCAAGGTCGATTTCTCGAAGCATTCGTACGGCTACGGCTACGGCTACGGTTACGGCTACGGTTACGGCTACGGGATCACCAAGGAGCAGTCGTGATTGGGCGGATGCAAGGAGCAAGGAGCAGGAACTGATGAAATCTGTTCTTTGCTCGGTCGGCATTATCACTGTGGCGGCAGCTTTGGGATGGCTGGCGACAGTTGATGCAGCAGGCCAAGTTGGCAGTTCGGCACCGGCTTTGCTCAGGCGCGCGACGTTTTTGGAGTTAGAGGACCTTCCTGCCGCAACGGCTCTCGGCAACCAAGTAGACATCGTAAAACTGGCAAGGAAGCGGCTCCAAGCAGAGCCGTTGACGGCCGCCGCTATCCCTGTTGCTGTCGGCCCGGCAGGCAAGTCAACTGAAAGCGTCGGCGTATCAGTCGCCGCGCTCAAGCTTGCTGAAACGGTGTCTCGCCGCGTTCCTAAGGTGCAGCTTCAACTTGCTACTCTCGCCGCCCAATCAGGAGATCTGACCGACATGCTCATGCATGTCGATCGCGCGCTTCTGGTGGATCCGTCATTGGAGAGCAGATTGCTTCCGCCGTTGATTCCCGCCCTGGCGGACCCTCGATTCCGCGGGGCCTTGAGGCCTTTTGGAAGACGCACCTGGCTGTGGAGCTTCGGAAGGATGGCAGCTGACTCTTCTGAGGGCGCTGTGAACGCGTCGCAATTGTTCCGGGAGCTGGGTGCGGATCAAGGGACAGCGCCCCGAGAGTTTGTGCCCCTAGTGATTCGAACTTTGGTCTCCTCGGGGGACACTCATACGGCGCGAGAGTTTGTGCTCAAGAACGGGAAATTGCAGCCGAGTCAACTTGATGCCTTTTCCCCAACGAAGGCGAACTCAAACCCCGACTACGTTCCGATAACCTGGGATGTGGCAGCCAACGAATTTGCGATGGTTGAGCTGGGGCCAGCTGGAAAGTGGGAAGCGTCGATCGAGGCAGGGCGGCAAGCCTGGTTGTTCAGGCGTACGACTTCATTCGCACCCGGACACTATCGCGCAGAAGTCCCGGTGCATTCCGGCTCTGAACCAGTGCTGGTGTCTGTCAAGGTGGGGTGCGTACCTGCCAGTTCACACGCTACGGTCGACGTCTTGGCGTCGTTCACGCCAAACGAGATCCGCAGATTAATCCTCGCCCCCGAGTTTCCCCCTGACTGCCTGATTCAGGAATGGGTGATACAGGCTTCAGCACCTGATGCACAAATGCCAGGGTTATTGATGTCAGCTGGGGAAATGAGTGTCACACGGCTCGGGCCTTGAGGGATCAAGGTACTGCGTGGCTCTTATTGAAACGCTCGACCGCTGATTTAGACATACCTATGAAGGTGACTGCTCGGTAACCGTTGCGCCGGACCCACGGGTGCATGTGCTGTAGTGGGTGGGGGCGTTAGCGGATTTCGAAGTTCCGAGAGCCTGCAAGCTCGACGTGGAGCATTTCCATAAGCTCTGGGACGATCGTAAGCGCCGACGGAACCCGGCCTTGTCAGTTTCTTGGCGGTGATGGAGTTCGCGAGGCGACAGGAGGCCTTGCGAGTGGATATCGAGCAGTCAAACGAGCCTCGTATGAGCGGTCGGCACGATGGTGCGGTGCTCGTTCGAGTGGAACGCCGGCGCCGCTGGAGCGATGAAGGTAAGCATACGCCGAGGACCGCGGCGAAGCTAAATCAGGCGGCGAGAGCGACCCG
>NZ_LSIA01000186.1:0-3734 GCF_001556015.1 Novosphingobium sp. CCH12-A3
AAGAACATACCGTTCAATGGTGCGTCAGGCACGGTGCAGACTGTCCAGATAAGGCGATCAGTTCCTCGGCCGCATAGGCCGACGTGCCGAAACGCCCCTTGAGATCGCGCGCCAGACGGCTGTCATGGCCTGACCAATGCGAGTTATGCCGATATCGGCATAAGTCGCATAATGCCGTAACTCGGACTATGCCGCATGGTGTTGGCCAAGACCTTGTTTCCCAGCCATTCGCCATGCGGCACTTCGGCATAATCAGAGCCCTTCGAGGAACGTGAGGAGTTGATCGTCGGGCTGGAACCGGCCTGTCGGCACATCCGGTGCGGCGACGCGCGCGAGTGCCTTTTCTTTCAAGCGCATGTCGGCGTGGATGTAGACCTGCGTCGTTTCGACCGATTCATGACCGAGCCACAGCGCGATCACGGCCTGATCGACACCGTGGTGGAGCAGGTCCATCGCCGTACTGTGGCGCAGCGTATGCGGTGTGACCCGTTTTGCGCCGATGCTTGGGCATGTGCGCGATGCCGTCAGGCAATGCTTGCGCACCAGATGTTCGAGCGCGTCTCGGCTCAGCCGTTCGCCACGGATTGATGGGAACATTGGCAGATCGCTGTCGCCACGATCGCCGATCCACGCCTTCAGGATTTTGGCCGTTTCCCGCCTGATCGGTGTGGACCGTTCCTTTCGTCCCTTGCCCATGCAACGAACGTGTGCACCGGTGCCAAGTACGACGTCCCTGTTTCGCAAGCTGATCAGTTCCGATGCCCTGAGGCCTGTCTGCACCGCGAGCAGCAGCAAGGCATGATCGCGCTTTCCCGCCCATGTCGAGCGATCCGGCGCCGCCAGCAGGGCGGCGATCTCGCTCGCATCGAGGAACGTGACCGCACGCTTTACATAGCGCTTGTTGGGCATCGCGAGGATGCGTTGGCAGTGCAGCATCCATGTGGGGTCGGTCATCGCGACGTAGCGGAAGAACGAACGGATTGCGGCGAGCCTGGTATTGCGGCTGCGGGCGCAGTTGCCACGCGCCGCTTCGGTGTGGGCGAGGAAGTCGCCAACCAGATCAACGTCGATATCTTCGACTGTGATAGCGACCGGTGGCTTGCCTAGTCGTGCGCCGGCATAGCGCAGCAACAAGCGGAACGTGTCGCGATAGCTCGCGATGGTATGACGGCTTGCTTCCATCTGGACGCACAGCCGCGCAGTGAAGAAGCGCTGGATCAATGCAGGCAAAGTCGTGGCTGTCATTGCTCCACCTCCCTGCCAAGGCGAGTGGCACGCGCAATTGCCAGCTCCAGCAGTTCCGGCACGGCCTCGATGTACCAGAACGTGTGATCGGGGTTGGCATGGCCAAGCCAGGTCGTCAGCCTGATCATTTCCCGCGCCGGAGTCTTGCCCGTGCGGTACCAGTCGATCATGGTGCGCACCGCGAAGGTGTGACGAAGGTCGTGTATGCGTGGTCCTTTTCCGTGCCGCTTGAACCGAGAGTATTCCCGCAATCCGATTGTTCGACTTACTCGTGCGAAGCTGGCTCGTGTCGACCATTCGCTGAGCCGGTCGCCGTTACATCTTACAAAGAAGGGGGTAGATGCTCGACCAAGCAGCCGATTGCGTTCTGTTGTGTAGGCGATCAACCGGCCCACTACGGTAGGATCGAGTGGTAGCAGGCGCTCCTTTCCCAGCTTGCCATGCCGGACACGCAGCACTCCAGTTGCTGTATCAAGGTCGTCGGTATCCAGCGCCAGCGCCTCGCTGATCCTGAGCCCCGTGACAGCGACCAGGCCGAAGAAGGTCGAACATGTCAGCCCGCGCATCCCATAGATGGAAGGCAATTCGCTGGCCGCTGCGATAATGTTCCCGATTTCAGCTTTGCTGTAGATGTATGGCCGTTTGCGCATTGTGCGATCCGGCAACAACCCGCGCGGCGGCGCTTCATGTGCCGGATCGACGCTGCTCAACCAAAGAGCAAACAACCGCACCATACCGAGCCGAGCGGACCGCGTGGATGACCCGGCAGCAGGTTGGCTTGCGTCCCAGCGCAGGAACAGGGCGGTATCGATATGCTGGACACCGACATCGTCGGTAAAGCGGACAAAGCGGCGTAGCACCCGTTCGGAAGTCCTGAGATCATAGCCGAGGCTACGGCGAACCGCGAGATAGCGGTCAAGCTGGCTGGCGAGGCTCATTGTGCACCTCCTGTGACTGGCCAGGGCTGCGCAATGGATCGCAAGCCTTCGATATCAAGCCGGGCGTAAATCATAGTGGAACTGCGCGACCGGTGGCGCAGCATGTCGCCGACCTCGTCGAGTGAAGCGCCACGATTTATGAGTTGCGTAGCAAGGCTGTGGCGTAGAACATGCGATCCCACATAGGGCGTGGCAGGCTTCTGACCGGTCGCATCGAGCGCATCCTTGATGATGGCATTGACGATCTGGCTATCTTTGAATGGTCGATGCGGTGCGCGCTGGGTAACGAACAAGGCCCGACAGTCAGTCGGTCCGCGTTCCTCCCTCAGGTACCGGCTTAGAGCTTCGCCGACCTCGGCGGTGATCGGCACACGGTCATGCAACTTGCCTTTGCCGCGCACCATCAGTTCGCCTGAGCGCCAGTCGATATCGCCAAGTTCGATCCTGATGATTTCCGGCGCACGCAGCCCGAGCCGCGCCATGATCAGGAGCATCGCATAATCGCGAACGCCGTGCCGGGGATTGCGTCGAACCCAGTCGAGCACGGCTTCGACGCCACTGGAAGACAGATGGCGGGGAAGGCGCTTGTCTCGAGCCATCGCTGCTCTGGGCACACTAAGTGCAAGATTGGTCGCGGTCATGCCTCGAGCGAACAGGTACTGGAAGAACGTGCGCAGATGCGTCACTGCACTCTTGTCCCGGTAAGGCCGCCCACGCGACAGCAGGTGTTGAACGAACCCGACGGCGTCAACGGGTCGAAGGCCTGTCAGATCGATCATGTCCGCACCGAAGCGGTGGTCCATGAAGCGGTCAGCAAAGCGCAGCGTGTGATAGATGCTGCGCGGACTGAGTCCTCGCTGTTTGGTGAGATAGATTTCGAAGTCGGCCAGCAGTTCGCCGCGGACGACCTCGGCGGGAGTCGGTGCAACCGGCCTGGCAACACCGATCTCGATCAGGTGCGCAGCGAACTTACGGCCCAGGCTGTAAAGACGGATCGTCCCTGTGCTTTCCGGCTCAGCCATCCGACCCAGCTTTTCCGCAAGATCAGGCGTCAAGGCCGATGGCGCGACGCTGGCTTCTTCCATTGCCAGTCCAAGTCTGCGGAACAGATTCCGGTATCCCCTGATCGTTTCGGGCTTGTAATTCGCTGCGGCAAAGCTGCGCATGAAGCTGTCGAGGTACGGCTCAATGCAGGTGTCGGTGATTTTCGTCATGGTTTTCGTGCTCCATAGGGTTGGAGCACGATCCGGGCCTTGTCGTCGTCCTGACTGCAAGATTATCAGCAGTTTTGGTTTCGGATATTCGGGGCGGGTATGAAGCAGAAGAGGACCAAGCATCCCGGCGATGCAGCCGTAAAGGCGTTGATCGAGAAGTACGACTGCCCTGTGCCATTCCACGAAGTGCGCACTCGGTTCCTGGGTAACATCGCAACCCCGGAGCTATCGACCTCGCCCTTGCAAATGATCCAGGATTTGTGGGGTGGCGAGCTGCCCGTTTTCGACAATCTATGGACGCCTCCCGCCGCAAGATGATTCTGATCGGTACAGTTGG
>NZ_LSIA01000187.1:0-16844 GCF_001556015.1 Novosphingobium sp. CCH12-A3
CGCTCGCCGACAAATAGCGCGATCAGAATGCCGCCACTTAGCGCGAGCGTTTACACCGTTCGCGGTCCCGATCGGCCCAGCGTCCCCCGGAACCGTTCGTTATCGGGAAGGCATCTAAGCGGTCTGCACCATCCTTCATCTAAAGTTCTCCAAGCGCTTCTGAGGATTTTCGGGCGCACCAAAAGCACTTGCTCCTCCAGTGGCTGGAGCATGTAACCGCAATTTGCTCTCCTGCGGACGGGGGGCTGGAGGTGGCTTTTTGACGGCCCGTGTTGAAGCAATCGGTATGTCTCGACGCTCATTAGTGGCGCGGCTGGTGGCCTGTGGAACCGGCTTGGTGCTCGGTTCTCCAACGCTCGCGCGACAGACTTCCCGGTCTGCGGGCTCGTGGAACTTCGGTGCGGCTCACCTCGAATGGGAGCCGCTGGAAGTCGGCACGGGTGATACCCTCCTTGTTTCGGCACAAGTGCGCGGAGTGCCGGTGCGGGCGGTGCTCGACAGTGGCAGCGGCGCGTCGATCATGAGCACGGCGCTCGCGGCGAAGCTCGGCTTGAACGATGGTGAGCGGCGCATGATTAGCGGGCTGAGCGCCAAGGCCCCGGTGCTGCTGGTCCGCGACATCGACGTACAGCTCGCCCGCGAAACCCGTCGCTTACCCTTTGCCGTCGTTGGTGATCTGAGTTCAGTGTCGGCGGCCTTCGGACGACCGATCGATATCCTCCTCGGTGCCGATATGTTCACGGGTAGCTGCATCGCGCTCGATTTCGCGAAAAGGCGTATGGCGGTCGTCAAGTCAGGCACGTTTCTCGCCGGTCCCGACTGGCGCGCTGTCGCGCTCGGGCGCGGTGCCAAGCAGGAGCTGTTCATTCGAGCTTCCGTCTCGGGTTTGCCTCCCGTGCCCTTGATGATCGATCTTGGCAGCTCGGCCGCGCTGATGCTCTCGTCGGCCTATGCCCGCGATCAAGGGCTGTTGAACGGGAAGCTCGTCTCGACCGCGGCGATCGGCGGCGTCGATGGTGTGCGTATCAACGATGCTTTCACGATCCAGAACATCAACATCGAAGGGCTTGGCGTCTCGAACGTCCCCACACTCGGGATGAGAGCTTGGCTCTCCACCAGCACGGTTGGCAATGTCGGCCTACCGCTGATCGCTCAATTCGACGTGGTGTTCGACGTGACCGCCGGATTCGTGTGGCTCCGGCCACTCGGTCCTCGTCGTCGCCTGCCGATGCTGAAGGACCGTAGCGGCCTTGGCCTCGCAGCCTCACCAACGGCGCTCACCGTTGTTCATGTGGCGGCGAACAGTCCCGCGGAAAAGGCTGGCTGGGCGGTCGGCGACCGGATCGTGGCGGTGAACGGCCATTCGATCGATGCGAACTATACGCGTGGGGAGCTCTGGCAAGTGCGCTCCCGGCCTGCTGGCACCCTCGTAAAGCTGACGATGGCCTCGGGTGATGTGCGCGAGCTCAGGCTGGCCGATTATTATTGATCGGCTTGAGGGTGGCCTTTGCCGATCGCCTTCATGATCCGACAATCGGCCATGCGCGCCTTGGTGCAGCTCTGGCTGAGCATTGCCAACTCATCCCGCAACACCGCGAGTTGCGCCAGTCTCTCCTCCACATCCTTGAGGTGCTGAGCAGCGATAGCTGAGGCGGCACCACAATCCTGGTCCGGGTTCTGCGCCAGCCCCATCAACGAACGGATCTCGTCGACGGAGAAGCCAAGCCGGCGACCGTTGCGGATGAAGTGCAAACGCTCAATGTCACTGGCATCGTAGGTTCTGCGACCCGACGCCGTGCGAGGGGCGGATCGGAGCAACCCGATCGACTCATAAAAGCGGATCGTCGTCACCTTCGTCGAGGTCTCGCTGGCGAGCTGCCCAATCATCACCGGCTTCATCATGCCATCCTTGCTTATGCGAACGTGTCGCACATTTCGCTTGCTTCTACAGCGACTGGAGGTGGTAAGGAAGGCCGCATGAATGCTTCTACCGAAAGCTGCGGGTGCCACGGGGAGCCCGCGCGCGCGCAAACCGATCCGGCCTATCGCCGTGCGCTGCTGACCGTCGTGGTGCTCAACCTCGGCTTCGGAGTCGCCGAGCTGTTCGGCGGGTTCATCGCCGATAGCCAAGCGCTGAAAGCGGATTCCCTCGATTTTCTCGGGGACGGGTCGATCAGCCTTATCGGTCTTCTCGCGCTTGCCTGGTCCGCACGGGCGAGGGCAAAGGTCGCGCTGACGCAGGGGTTGTTTCTCGGTGCGCTTGGCGTGGGCGTAATCGGTTTCGCGATTTGGCGCGCCCTGAACGCAACCGCGCCCGATGCCGAACTGATGGGCACAATCGGCGTTGTCGCGCTCGCGATCAATGTCGTGTCCGCCTTGGTGCTTGCGCGTTTCCGGGAAGGGGACGCCAATGTTCGCGCGATCTGGCTGTTCAGCCGCAACGACGCGCTCGCCAACGTGGCGGTGATCGCCGCGGCCGGTCTGGTGGCGTGGACAGGAAGCGCCTGGCCGGACCTCGCCGTCGCCGGCCTCATCGCCCTCCTGTTCCTCCACTCCGCTTATGAAATCGTCACTGGCGCTCGGCGCGAATTGGGAGAGCGGTAGTGCGTCTGCTCGCGTTGATCCGGGCAATGCTCTCGTTGCGGCTGCTCTCCGCGCTCGCGGCGCTGCTGATCCCTGCTGCGGCAATCGCCGAACCCGGCGACGTGCAAACCGCATGGCGGCTGCTCGACTATATGGCCGTCGATTATGGCGGCGCGGTCGCCAACGGTCGGATCAAGAGCACGTCGGAATATGCCGAGATGACGGAGTTCGCCGCGTCGGTCTCGACACGGCTTCAGGGCCTGCCGGCGAAGCCGGAGCGTCAAGCCCTCATCCAGCGGGCTGCCAACCTCCAGGCGGTGATCGCGGAAAAGGGACCGACTGAACAGGTGGCAACATTGGCGCACGGGCTCGCGGCCGATCTGTTGCGCGCCTACCCGGTGCCGCTCGCGCCCGATAAGGCTCCGAACCTCGTCTCCAGCGATGCACTGTTCCGACAATCCTGCGCGTCCTGCCACGGGATGACGGGCAACGGCCGTGGCCCTGACGCCGCCAAGCTCGCTACGCCCCCGATTGCTTTCACCGATGCCGAGCGCGCGCGCCAGCGCAGCGTGTTCGCGCTCTATCAGGTGGTGACGCAAGGCATCGACGGGACCGCGATGCAGAGCTTCGCCGATCTGCCCAACGATCAGCGCTGGGCGTTAGCATTCCGAGCCGGGAGCTTCGCCTTCACGGATGCGCAGGCGCGCGAAGGCGAGCGGCTTTGGAAATCCGACCCGACCCTTCGCCGGCGCATTCCGGACCTGAAAACCCTGGTCGCGCTCACCCCGGCCGCGCTCGGCGCGGCGATCGGCGACGCCAAGGCTGACCCAGTGCTCGCGTTCCTGCGTCGTCATCCCGAACAGGTGATACAACAGGCTCCCGGCTCGCTCGCGGTCGCCCGCGCCAAACTCGCCGAAAGCGTGGCGGCTGCGCGGCGCGGCGATGCGCGCATGGCGAAAGAGCTGGCGCTGTCGGCCTATCTCGATGGGTTCGAGCCGATCGAGCCAACACTCACCGCGCGCGACGCGACGCTGATGGGTCGAATCGAGGGCGCGATGGGGGAGTTCCGCGCCTCGATCGACCGGGGCGCGTCGCCCGATGATCTCGCGGAGAAGGTCGCAGTACTGGGCGGCCTTTTCGACGATGCGGAAGCGGCGCTCGCGCCTGATGCCGCCACCGAAGCGTCCACGTTCCTGGGCGCGTTCACGATCCTGCTGCGTGAAGGGCTCGAAGCCCTGCTCATCGTTGTCGCCATGATCGCGTTCCTGCGTAAAGCCGAGCGCGGCGAGGCGCTGCGGTACGTGCATGGCGGCTGGGTCAGCGCGATCATCGCGGGCGGGATCACCTGGGCGGTCGCCACCTATGCGATCGGGATCAGCGGTGCGAGCCGGGAGCTGACGGAAGGGTTTGGCTCGCTGTTCGCCGCGGTCGTGCTGCTCTCGGTCGGGATTTGGATGCACGGCAAGGCGCAGGCCGATCAGTGGCAGCGCTATATTCGCGAGAAGATGTCGCGGGCGCTCTCGGGCGGGTCGGGCTGGTTCCTGTTCGGGCTGGCGTTCGTCGTAGTTTATCGCGAGGTCTTCGAGACGATCCTGTTCTATGCCGCGCTTTCGGCGCAAGGTGACAACGGGATGCTTCTCGCGGGGGCCGGGTCGGCGATTGGACTGCTCAGCCTGATCGCTTGGGCCATGCTTCGCTACAGTCGCAAGCTGCCGATCGCGCAGTTCTTCCGCTATAGCTCCTGGCTCATGGCGGTCCTGACCGTCGTGCTGGCGGGTAAAGGCGTCGCCGCGCTCCAGGAAGCCGGCCTTATCAACATCGCACCGCTCGCGGACGTGCCACGGCTGTCGATGCTCGGCGTGTTTCCCACTTGGCAATCGGTGCTGGCGCAACTCCTGATGGCGGTCGCCATTGCGGTCGGGTTCGCCTGGAACGGGCGCGACCGATCCCGCTCGGGTTCCGGCTCAGTGACCCTTGGTTCGAATTAGTGCAATGACATGAAAACCCTTCCGTGATAGAGGCAAGCTAGTGCGAGCCTTTTTGCCTTTCCTGACATGCCTGATGCTGGTCCTGACCAGCTTCTCCGGCATGGCCCATGCCGCCGATCTGGCGGGGGGAAGCATCGCGGGCGTTGAGTTCACGGTCCATACCGCCGGTGACATCGATCAGGTGCCATCGGACTCGGACAAGAATGTCCCGCATCATCACAATTATTGTCACGGACACGACGTCGGCGCGCCTGCGCGCACGACGATGGAATATACCCCCGTCCTCACAGTGCCCAAGCCGACAATCTCCGCCTCTGCGTCGCTCGACGGCCGCACCGGCATGGTCCATTTGAGGCCCCCCCAAGCCTGACGTCCGATTTGGGCGTGCGTTGGCGCGCCCCTGTCGATCATCGTAAGGAGTCCTATTTTCATGAATCGTATCCTCGCGGCCATGCTGGCCGCAGCGTCTTGCGCCACGATGGCGCAGGCGCAGGTCGGACCGTCCGCGCCTGTTGCGCAGGATGCGCCGGTCTACACGCTTGACCAAGCGGTCAGTGCAGCGGGCGGTTCGGCCCCTGCTGCGGAAGCGGCGACAGCTGGAATCGACGCGGCCCGTGCAGGTCGCACAGTCGCCGGCTTGCGGCCCAATCCGGTGGTTCAAGGCCAAGTCGAGAATGTCATCGGCTCCGGGCCGTATCGGGGGGTCCGCAGCGCGGAAACCACGGTCGGCTTTGCGATCCCGATCGAGCTAGGCGGCAAGCGCGGCGCCCGCGTCGCGGTCGCCAATGCGCAATTGTCCCGGGCCGAGATCCAGGCCGCGATCATCGCGGCGGATGTCCGGCTTCAGGTAACGCAGCTCTATGTCGAAGCGGTCGCGGCCGATCGCCGGGTAATGACAGCCCGCGATCAGGCCCGGATCGCCAGCGATGCGCTGCGGGCCGCGAGCGTTCGCGTGCAGGCAGGGCGGGCATCGCCACTCGAGCAACAGCGCGCGGATGTCGCGCGTATCAATGCCGACGCCAATGTGGAGCGGCAGCTTCGCTTGGCTGAGGCGGCCCGCGCCAATCTGGCGCGTCGGATCGGACGGCCGATCGACGGCCTGCTCGATGACACGCTGCTCGATCGCCTTCCCGATGTGAACGTCTATGGGCCGTTGGCACCGGTCAACACGACCGGCACACTCGCGCTGGCGGCAGCCAACGCGGATTTCTCCATTGCCGAAGCCGGCGTGCGGCTCGCGCGCGCCAATCGCGTGCCTGACCTGAACGTCGGGCCGTCGATCCGCCGCCTGGAAGCGACCAACGACATGGCGGCGGTGTTCAGCGTGTCGATCCCGATCCCGGTGTTCAACAATGGTCGCGCCGCGATTGCGCAGGCGACCGCGCAGCGGACCCAGGCGGATGCGCAGCGCCGCGTGACCGCGCTCGACATCGAACAGGCGATCACGGACGCGCAGGCGCAGGCGGCCAATGCCGCAACGACGGCTCGTGCGGCGTCGGGGCCGGCGCTGGCGGCTGCACAGGAGGCCGCCCGCATCGCGCGGATCGGCTATCGCGAGGGCAAGTTCGGCCAGCTCGAATTGCTCGATGCTGAACGCACGCTCGCCGAAACGCGGGTCGCCGCGATCGACGCGCTTGCCAATTACCAGAATGCCCGCGCGCAAGTGGAGCGACTGACCGCTCGTGCGCCCAATGGGGGGAATCAGTGATGAAGAGCTTTTATCTCGCGGGCGCGGCGTCGCTCGCCCTGCTCTTGGCTGCCTGCGGCGGCAAGGATGGCGGAAACGAGGCAACTGCCGAAGGCGCAGCTGCCAATGAGACGGCAGCGGGCACGGAAAAGGGCGGTGCTGAAGGCGGTCATGCCGGTGAAGGCGTCGTCACATTGGGTGCCGACCAGATCGCCACAGCGGGCGTCCAGGTCGGACGGCCGATCATCGGCGGGGCCGGGACGATCGAGCTGCCCGCGATCATCGAGGGCGACCCACAGGGAACGCAGGTCGTCTCGGCCGCAATTGCGGGACGCGTGGTCGCGCTCACCCGTAACCTCGGCCAATCGGTCGGACGCGGCCAGACCATTGCGGTCATCGAAAGCCGCGAGGCGGCGCAGATCAAGGGCGAGGTCGAGGCGGCGCGGGCGCGGCTTCAGCTCGCTAATTCGAACCTCGCGCGCGAACAGCGGCTGTTCGCGCAGAGAGTCTCCCCTGAACAGGATCTGATCGCCGCCCGCACAGCGGCGACGGAGGCGCGGATCGCCCTGACGCAGGCGCAGAGCATGGTTTCGGCGGCGGGTGTCGGCGGCGGCGGGCTCAACCGGCTCGGCATTGCCGCGCCGATCTCGGGCCAGATCATTGCGCGCCCCGTGACGCTGGGACAAACGGTCGCGGCGGATGCCGAACTCTATCGCATCGCCAACCTGAGCCAGGTGTCGATCGCGCTTAATCTCAAGCCCGAGGATGCGGGCCGGGTGCGTCCCGGCAATACGGTGCTGGTGAAGGCGGCAGGCCGTCAGGCGACCGCCCGCGTGACCTTCGTGTCGCCGGCGCTTGATCCGCAGACGCGGCTCGTGCCTGCGCTCGCCACCCTCGACAATCGCGGTGGCGAATGGCGGGTCGGCGAGCCTGTGACGGCAGCCGTGCAGCTCACGGGCAGCGGCGGGAGCGGGGCGGTCCGCGTGCCGACGACGGCGGTCCAGAGTTTCGAGGGCAAGTCGGTCGTGTTCGTGCGCACGCCCACCGGCTTCAAGGCGACCCCGGTCCAGCTCGGCGATGCGTCGGGCGACACGGTGATCGTCCGGTCGGGCCTGACCGGCAACGAACAGATCGCCACCACCGGAAGTTTCACGCTCAAGGCCGAGATCGGCAAGGGCGAAGCGAGCCACGAGGATTAAGCCATGATCGCCCGTATCGTAACCTGGGCGGTCGAGAAGCGCTGGCTAGTCCTGCTCCTCACCGTCATCGTCGCCGCCATCGGCGCCTTTTCCCTCTACCGGCTACCGATCGACGCGGTGCCGGACATCACCAACAATCAGGTCCAGATCAACGTCCGCGCGCCTGCCCTCTCGCCCGAGCTGGTCGAGAAGCAGGTGTCGTTTCCAATCGAAACCGCGCTCGCCGGCACCCCCGGCCTGGAATATACGCGCTCGTTGAGCCGCAACGGCTTCGCGCAGATCACGGCGGTCTTTTCGGACGCGACGGACATCTATTTCGCCCGCCAGCAGGTGGGCGAGCGTCTGCGGGGCGTGCAAGAGAATCTGCCCGACGGCGTGAACCCTGAAATGGGTCCGATCGCGACAGGCCTGGGCGAGGTGTACATGTACACCGTTCGTCTCGATCATCGCGAGGACGACAAGCACAAGCCCGGTGAACCGGGCCAACAGCCCGATGGCAGCTACATCACGCCAGAGGGCGAGCGACTGACGACCGAAGAGGACAAGGCGACCTACCTGCGCACCGCGCAGGACTGGATCGTGACGCCGCTTCTGAAGACCACACCGGGCCTCGCCGGTGTCGACTCGATTGGCGGTTACGCCAAGCAGTTCCTCGTCGTGCCCGACGTGCAGAAGCTGGCCTCGCTCGGCATCACGCTGACGGACCTGGGAAATGCGCTGGAGCGCAATAACACCAGCGTCGGCGGTGGCTTCGTCAATCGCAATGGCGAAGGTCTGGCTGTTCGCTCGGATGCGCTCGTTCGCAATGCCAGCGAGTTGGCCAGGACCGTGATCGCGACACGTAACGGCGTGCCGATCACGGTCGAACAAGTTGCGACTGTGAAGACGGGTCAGGCGATCCGCATGGGTTCGGCATCGGAGAACGGTACCGAAGTCGTCGTCGGCACGGCGATCATGCGGATCGGCGAGAACAGCCGCATCGTGTCGACCGCGGTCGCTGAGAAACTGAAGACGATCAACGCTTCGCTGCCTCCTGACGTCGTAATTCAGCCGGTGCTGAACCGCACCGAGCTGGTCAATTCGACGATCAAGACGGTCGCGAAAAACCTGTCCGAAGGCGCGGTGCTGGTCATCGTCGTGCTCTTCCTGCTGCTCGGCAACTTCCGTGCGGCCCTGATCGCGGCGTTGGTCATCCCGATCACCATGATGCTGACAGGCTTTGGTATGCTGCGCGCTGGGGTCTCGGCCAATCTGATGAGCCTTGGGGCTTTGGACTTCGGTCTGATCGTCGACGGCGCCGTCATCATTGTCGAAAACGCGCTGCGCCGGCTTGCCGAGCAACAGCATCATGAAGGCCGATTGCTCAGCGTCAAGGAACGGCTCGCGACCGTGGCAGCCGCTGCGCGTGAGATGATCCGTCCCTCTGTGTACGGGCAGGCAATCATCATCCTCGTCTACGTACCGCTGCTCACGCTGACCGGCGTGGAGGGTAAAACGTTCGGACCGATGGCGCTGACCGTCATCATCGCGCTCGCCTTCGCCTTCATCCTCTCTCTCACCTTCGTGCCGGCGATGATTGCGATCTGGCTGTCGAAGAAGGTCGAGGAGAAGGACGGCCGCATCATCACGTGGCTGAAGAAGCGCTACGAACCCGGTCTCGACCGGGCCATGAAGCGCCCGACGCTGACGATCGGTGCGGGTGTGGGAAGCCTTGTGGTGGCGGCGCTTGCTTTCACTACGCTCGGCTCGGTGTTCCTGCCGCAGCTCGACGAAGGCGATTTGCTGATCCAGTCGCTCCGCATTCCGGCAACGTCGGTCCAGCAGAGCCAGGCGATGCAGGTGCCGATCGAGCGGATGATGTCGAAGCAGCCGGAGGTGCAATTCGTCTATTCCAAGACGGGCACCGCCGAGCTGGCGGCCGACCCGATGCCGCCGAACGCGACCGACATGTTCGTCATCCTGAAGCCGCGCAAGGATTGGCCGGATCCTGAGCTTCCCAAGGAGGAGCTGGTCAGCCGGATCGAGGGTAATCTCGCGAAGATTCCGGGAAATGCCTACGAGATCACCCAGCCCATCCAGATGCGCTTCAACGAGCTGATCGCCGGCGTGCGCGGCGACATCGCGGTGAAGGTGTTCGGGGACGACTTCAACCAGATGAACCGGACGGCCGAGCAAATCGCGGCGGTGCTGCGCAGAACGCAAGGCGCAGCGGACGTGAAGGTGGAGCAGACGACCGGTCTTCCCATGCTCGACATTCGCGTCAACCGCGACGCGATGGCGCGGTTGGGCGTTACGGCTCAGGATGTGCAGGACACCGTGACTGCGACGATCGGCGGGCGAACATCGGGCCAGATCTTCGAGGGCGACCGTCGCTTCCCCGTGGTGATCCGCCTGTCGGAGGCGCAGCGTGCCGACATCGGCCTGCTCCAACAGGTGCAGGTGCCGGTGGCAGGCGGCGGCTATGTACCGCTGTCCAGCGTCGCCGAGATCAAGGTGGTCGATGGTCCGAACCAGATCAGCCGCGAGAACGGCAAGCGGCGCGTGGTGGTGCAAGCCAACGTGCGTGGCCGCGACGTCGGATCCGTCGTGGCGGATGCGCAGGCGGCGATCGGCAGCCAACTCCGGCTGCCTGCCGGCACCTATCTCGAATGGGGCGGCCAGTTCGAGAACCTCCAATCGGCAAGCGAACGGCTGAAGCTGGTCATTCCGGCTTGCTTCATCTTGATCCTGCTGCTCCTCTACGGGGCGTTGGGATCGGTCCGCGACGCCGCGATCGTGTTCACCGGCGTGCCTTTCGCGCTGGTGGGCGGCGTCCTGTTGCTGTTCCTGCGGGGCATGGACTTCTCGATCTCGGCGGCAGTGGGCTTCATCGCCCTCTCGGGCATCGCGGTCCTCAACGGCCTCGTCATGGTCAGCTCGATCCAAGATCTGATCCGATCAGGGATGAGCCGCGAGGAAGCCGCGCATGTTGGCGCGATGCAGCGTCTGCGACCCGTCATCATGACCGCGCTAGTCGCCAGCCTCGGCTTCGTGCCGATGGCGCTGGGCGAAGGCGCCGGCGCAGAGGTTCAAAAGCCTTTGGCGACGGTCGTCATCGGCGGTCTGATCTCGGCGACGCTTCTTACGCTGTTCGTGCTGCCGACACTCTATGCCCGGTTCGGGCAGAAAGTGATCGAGAAACCCGAGCACTACAATGAGGAGCATGAAGGGGACGACCACGGTCAGACCTTCGTGAACAACTTGGCCTGATGGATGGGCGGGGCGATCCGCGATCGCCCCGCCCATCTCTGGGAGATGGGGATATGCCTCGCACCATAACCAGCTCGATGCTTCACGGCGGGCCACTGCGCATCTGGTCGGCACTCACCGATCCGGATCATCGCCGGGCGTGGAGTCCGCTCGTATTTCTCGATGATCCGTCCCGGCTCGGCGACACAGAATGCACCTTTGCGATCCAGGGCATCACCCGGCCAATTCGGACGCCAGCACGGATTGATCGATTCGATAAACCGCACGCCTTCGCTTGGTCCTGCGGCATCCCCTATCTGTTCACGCTCGAAGAGCGGTACGAGCTGGCGGGGGACGATGGCGGCACCAGGCTAACGCATAGCTGCACGCTGCGCGGGGCGCTCTCCCTGCCGTTCGCGGCGATGATGTTGCGCCGCCTGCGATCCCTGATGGTCGAATCTGACGATCGCCTCGCAACCTATCTCCGCTGGCGGGTAGGTCAGCCTGCCCGGGCTATCAATCGTCAGCGCGTCCCCTTCCGCTACAGGAGGAAGGCGCGATGATGATGCACTGTAAGCGGGTGCTGCCCGCCGTCATCCTCGTTGTCGGGCTCGCGGCGTGCTCGGAAAGAAAGCCGCCAGCCCCGCCAACGGAGCAGCAGATCCATTCGTCCGACAGCGCCGTGACGACCGGGGAAATGGGGCGGCATAGATATCGCTGTTCCGACGGGGAACCGCTGTTCGTCGATTACAAGGACAACGGCCTGCAGATCGATTTGCGGCGCTCCAACGGGGGACCGCCGATGATGCTGACCGCGCCAGCGCAGGGCCTGCAATATGTCGGCGAAACAGCCACCGCGACCTTCAAGGGGTCGCAGCTCACCATCGTGGAAGGCGATGGCCGTACCCGGATCTGCGAGCAGGAAGGCACGCGATGAACTGCCCTGCCTTCGAACGCCACAGGGCGCTTCGTCGGAAGAGACCGATGTCTGACACGTCGATTTCAAATGTGACAACCTTGTGCGGCCTGAATCGGGCCGGTCTGGCGATCGCGCGCCTCGGCGTCGTTCTCGTCTCCGGGGCGGTTATAGGGGCGTGTAATCCAGCGCCGACCCAGCCTACCGAGCCGGCGCATGAAAAGCATCTGACGTCGAAACTAATCGCGCAGCGCATCATGTACTGCGACGACGGCACACGCGCCGATGTCGACTTCATCGATGAAGGCTTGAAAATGGCCGTCACCTGGCTGCCGAAGGGCAGGACCGAGATCCTGCGCGCGCAGCGAACCGGTGACGAGTTTCGCGGCGACCATTCGCGGGCTGTCGTGGCGGGCGGATCGATCGCGTTCACGCGACGCGGGAAGATCCGCGTCTGCCACCGAACCCCGGAGGAGTCCTAGGAAATGCAGGCACTGCTCTATACGCTTGCGCCTGTGCTGGCGGTCGTGCTCGGCGCGATTGTCGCGAGCCGCACCAAGTTGAAACCTGGCCTCGTGGCGGGCCTACAGCATCTCGCTGCCGGCGTCGTGTTCGCGGCGGCAGCGACCGAAATCCTGCCGCAGGTCAAGCATGAGGCATCGCCCAGCGCGACGTTGATCGGCGGGGCGGCGGGCGTCGCGACCATGCTGGGGCTCAAGGCTCTTGAGGCCCGCTTCAAGGGGCCGATGGCGCTACTCGCCGCGATCGGCATCGACATTCTGGTGGACGGCCTGGTGCTCGGCCTCGCTTTCGTGGCGGGCGAGAAGGCAGGTCTCCTGCTGACGATCGCGCTCACTCTGGAAGTGTTATTTCTGGGACTGACGCTGACCGACGAGCTGGCGGAAACCTATCGCTCGCGCTTGCGCATCATCGTGATCGTCTCGGCATTGGCCCTGCTGCTGCCGATCGGCGCGCTCGCTGCCGTGCCGGTCGCCGCGCTGTCGCCGGTGATGATCGCCGGCTTCCTCAGCTTCGGGCTGATGGCGCTGCTCTACCTCGTCACGGAGGAGTTGCTGGTCGAGGCGCACGAGAAACCCGACACCCCGCTCATCAGCTCGATGTTTTTCGTCGGCTTCCTGGCCCTGCTGACACTTGAGGAGATGATGGGATGATCCCGGGCAACGACAACAATGGCGGGCAGGAGCGCCGCACACTGTGGATCGTCCTGCTGCTGAACGCGGCGATCGCTGCGGGCTTCTTCGTTTCCGGCTTCTTCGCGGACTCGAGCGCGCTGATCGCCAACGGCGTCGACAACCTGTCCGATACGGCTGTGTATGCGCTGAGCCTTGTGGCGCTCACCCGGGGCCAGACATGGAAGACACGCGCCGCGGTCGCTTCGGGCGTCATGCTGCTGATCTTCGCGGGCGGCATCTTGATCGATGTCGGACGGCGCTACGTGCAGGGCAGCGAGCCCATCGGACCTACCATGATGGTCATGTCCGCGATCGCCGGCGTCGTGAATTACCTCTGCCTGCGGCTGCTCCAGCGCCTCAAGGATCCGGACGTCAATCTCCGGGCCGCAACCACCTTCAGCTTCAACGACTTCATTTCCAACGGCGGCATCCTGATCGCCGGCGTGCTGGTGCTGTGGTTGGGTACCAATTGGCCGGACCTGCTGGTCGGCTTCGCCACCGCCATCATCGCCATCAAGGGCGGTGTCGAAATCCTGCGCGACGCGCGCGCCGAAACCAAGAAAAGCGAAAGGAGGTCGTCATGAACGACAAGCTCGAACTCGACATTCCAGTGTTGTTGCCGGACCTTCCTGACGCGGCCGATGCCTGCCTGGACCGTCTCGTATCAACCCTGTCAAAGCGCGAAGGTGTCGAGCGGGCGCATGTGATCTGTCTCGACGGCAACACGCCAGCGGCGCTGTGCATCCATTTCGATGCCGCCAAGCTGCCGCTGCCACGGTTGCGCGAAATGGTGCGCGCCGCAGGTGCCGAAATCACCGAGCGCTACGGCCATGCGATCTGGCAGGTGACGGGGATCAACCACGAACGTCGGGCGCGCACGGTCAGCGATGCGCTGTGCGCCTTGCCCGGCGTGGTCCAGGCAAGCGCCAGCACCAGCGGGTCTGTCCGGGTCGAATATGATCGCCGCGAAACCACCGAAGAGGAGGTGCGCGCTGCGCTTCGCAAGCTGAAGGTGAGGGTGGGCAAGCGGGTCGCTGCCGATGAACATGCCGGCCACGACCACGGCCCCGGGGGCCACGGCGCGGGCGAAGAGAAGCACGGCCCCGGCGATGGCCACGACCATAGCCACGCCGAATTTCTCGGCCCCAATACCGAGCTGATCTTCGCGCTCGCCTGTGGCGCGCTGCTGGGGATCGGCTACGCGATCGAGAGGCTGGTCGCTGGCGCGCCCGAATGGCTGCCGACCGCCTGCTATATCGCAGCCTATTTCTTCGGCGGATTCTTCACGCTGCGCGAGGCGATCGACAACCTCCGGATGAAGAAGTTCGAGATCGACACGCTGATGTTGGTCGCTGCGGCCGGCGCCGCTGCGCTGGGCGCATGGGCCGAAGGTGCGCTGCTGCTGTTCCTGTTCAGCCTCGGCCATGCGCTTGAGCATTATGCAATGGGCCGCGCCAAGAAGGCGATCGAGGCGCTGGCGAAGCTCGCGCCCGAAACCGCGACCGTGCGACGCGGCGGGCAGACCAGCGAAATCCCGGTCGAGCAGATGGTCGTCGGGGACATTGCCATCGTCCGCCCGAACGAGCGCCTGCCTGCCGACGGCTTCGTCATCAAGGGCACCAGCGCGATCAACCAGGCCCCGGTCACGGGTGAAAGCATCCCGGTCGACAAGGTGCCGGTCGCAGATGCCGCAGCGGCACGCGCCAAGCCCGATGCAGTCGACGCGGAAAGCCGGGTTTTTGCTGGTACGATCAACGGCGGCGGCGCGATCGAGATCGAGGTGACACGCCGTTCCAATGAAAGCGCGCTTGCCAAGGTCGTGAAGATGGTGAGCGAAGCGGAGACGCAGAAGTCGCCGACGCAGCGCTTCACCGACCGGTTCGAACGGATCTTCGTGCCCGCCGTCCTGGTCCTGTCAGTGCTCCTGCTGTTCGCATGGGTGGTCGTCGACGAGCCGTTCCGCGACAGCTTCTATCGCGCGATGGCGGTGCTGGTGGCGGCAAGCCCGTGCGCGCTCGCGATCGCAACGCCGAGCGCGGTCCTGTCGGGCGTTGCCCGTGCAGCGCGGGGCGGCGTGCTCGTGAAGGGCGGTGCACCGCTCGAAAACCTCGGGTCGCTCAAAGCGATCGCTTTCGACAAGACGGGCACGCTGACCGAAGGTCGTCCGCGCATCACTGATGTCGTGCCCGTCGATGGCGCCGATGAAGGCGAGTTGCTGGCGCTGGCTGTCGCCGTCGAAGCGTTGAGCGACCATCCCCTGGCCCAAGCGATCGTCAAGGACGGCCGCGAACGTCTGAACGATCGTGCCGTGCCGACTGCCGGCGACCTCAAGAGCCTGACCGGTCGGGGCGTCACCGCGAGCGTGGATGGCGAGACGGTGTGGATCGGCAAGGCCGAGATGTTCGGAAGTGAGGGCATTCCGGCGCTGGGGCAGGGCGCGCAGGACGCAATCGCGAAGCTGCGCGAGAACGGCCGCACGACAATGGTGGTCCGCAAGGGGGACCGCGACCTGGGCGCGATCGGCCTGATGGACACGCCTCGCGAAGCTGCCAAGACCGCGTTGCGTCGGCTGCACGAGATGGGCGTGTCGCGGATGATAATGATCTCCGGCGATCACCAGAAAGTCGCCGAAGCGATCGCCGACGAAGTCGGGATCGACGAAGCGTGGGGCGACCTCATGCCCGAAGACAAGGTTGCCGCGATCAAGAAGCTCGCCGGCGAAGACAAGGTCGCGATGGTGGGCGACGGCGTGAACGATGCGCCGGCGATGGCAAGCGCCACGGTCGGCATCGCGATGGGCGCGGCGGGGTCGGACGTTGCGCTGGAGACAGCCGACGTGGCGCTGATGGCCGACGATCTGGCGCACCTGCCATTCGCAGTCGGTCTTAGCCGCCATACCCGTGGAATCATCCGGCAGAACGTCTTCGTCAGCCTGGGTGTCGTCGCCTTCCTGGTGCCTGCTACCATCCTCGGCCTCGGCATTGGGCCAGCGGTGGCGGTTCATGAGGGATCGACGCTGCTCGTCGTCATCAATGCGCTCAGGCTGCTCGCCTACCGCGATCCGGCAGGGAAGGCGGCATGAAGTGGCTGATCGCCTTCGACCTCGACGGCACGCTTGCCGAGAGCAAGCGGCCGTTATCGGAGGATATGGCCGCAATCCTCGCCCGATTGCTCGCCATCACGGATGTGGCGGTGATCTCGGGCGGGGACTGGCCGCAGTTCGAAAAGCAGATCGCCTCGCGCCTTCCTGCCGGCGTCGCGCTCGACCGTCTCTGGTTGATGCCGACCACAGGCACGAAACTCTATCGGTTCATCAATGGCGCTTGGCGCGCGGTCTATGCCGAACTGTTCGACGACGCGGAGAAGGCGAAGATCCGCACGGCCTTCGATCAGGCGCTGACCGATGCCGGTCTCGCCGACGAACGTATCTGGGGCGAACGGATCGAGGACCGGGGCAGCCAGATCACCTTTTCGGGCCTGGGGCAGGCAGCGCCGCTGAAGGAAAAGGAAGCGTGGGATCCTGACCGAAAGAAGAGGACCGCGTTGCAGGCCACGTTGCGCGCGAAGCTGCCGGAGCTCTCGATCAATCTCGGTGGCACGACATCGATCGACGTGACCAGAGCAGGGATCGACAAGGGCTATGGCCTGAAGCGCCTGAGTGCCGAGAGCGGTGTCCCGCTCGACGGGATGCTGTTCATTGGGGATGCGATATTCCCCGGTGGGAATGACTATCCCGCTGCTGAAATCGGCCTCGACACAGTGAGGGTGCGCGACGTCGCGGAAACCACCGCCGTCGTGACCGCCATCATCGCGTGTCTGCACCGATAGGATCAAGATACATGGTCGGCTCCATCGCGGAATGCCGCATTGTCAAAGCTCTGGCTCCTGTCGCTTAGGGCAGCGCTTCCTAAAACGAAAAGAAGGCAATGTGCGCGTCTCCGCGAACAAAGCCTCCAGCGATCAATCTAAGAGATTCCGCCGCGCTTCTCAATCGTAGGGGGCGTTTGCGGGAGGGGGCGGAATCCTACGCTAAGGATTTGGGCCAGCGAT
>NZ_LSIA01000188.1:0-4188 GCF_001556015.1 Novosphingobium sp. CCH12-A3
TCCCGCGCCCCATCCCTTGCGTGCCACAACGGCACCGCACCGGTCGCGCGATCTGCAAGCTTCCCACCGGCGTCACCGGTCCGCATTCGCCAGCGGATGATGCTCTTTGTTGGAGAGAAGAAGGGTTTCTCGCAGAGGCGCGGAGCGAGCAGAGATCGCGGAAAAGAGTACGGCTTGCGCCCGGGCTGTCATGCATAAAGACGGGAAGACGCAAAGGGATTGCGCGCGCCGCAGGCCTTCAGTGCCGATCGCACGAAATGCCAGCATTGTGAGGCGGCTTTGCCACATGGCGCGCCATCTTCGCGTCTTTGCGTCGTTGGGTCAGATACCTCTTTCTTCTCTGCGATCTCTGCTCCCTCTGTGCCTTTGCGAGATACAAGCGCGTAACCTTCTCCGCGCCTCCGCGCGAAACACCCTTCCCAAGCAGGCGTGGGTGCAGAAGCTTTGCCACAACAAAAAAGGGAGCGGTTCGCACCGCTCCCTCTTGTCTTCAGCCCTCGGGCTAAGTCCTTAGTTCGGACCCTTTTCGAAAGTGGCGAAGTTCTCGTTGCCGACGAAGCCGAACTTCGTGACCTTGGCGTCCGTGATGATCTTCATCAGCCGGTTCGCGATCTCGTAGCTGGCGAATTCCTCGGGCTGGAACTGCAGTTCCGGCTCGGGGTTGATCCCCTTCGTCGAGGCGATGATCGAGACCAGCTGGCCTTCGCTTACCGAAGCACCATTCCAGAGGATCTGGTTGGTCGCGGTCAGCACCAGCTTGTTCTTGATCGGATCGATCGTGACGTTGTTGGGGATGTTCGTCGGCTGCGGGAGGTCGATGTTCACCGCATGCGTGGCCACCGGGATGGTGATGATGAACATGATGAGGAGAACGAGCATGACGTCGATCAACGGCGTCGTGTTCATTTCCATCATCGGCGAGCCATCATCCTTGCCGCCGCTCATTGCCATGGTTGGTACTCCTGTTCGCTCTCTGGACCTGTCGAGGGTCCGGGCTTAGCCCGGATCGACCGGCGTCGAGATGAAGCCGACTTTGGGATAGCCAGCGGACTGGACGTTGTAGATGGCCCCTGCGATGCACTTCCACGGCACGTTCACGTCGCCACGGATATGCACTTCGGGGATCTTCTCGGGGTCCATGTTGGCGGCGCCGCCTTCACGCTTCACGATCGCATCGAGGCGATTGAAAGCCTGCTGGTACAGCTCCTGGTTGTCCACCGGGGTGATGTTGTTGAAATAGACGCGGCACTGGCCGGTGCGCGAAGAACCCTCGTAACCGGGTTCCTTCGGGCTACGGCCTGCGGCGTCCGTCGAGACGACCGACAGCATCAGGTTCTCGACCTTGTCCTGCGATTCCTCGCTGACAAGCACGGGGACTTTGAGCTTCTCGATCGACTGGATCGCGACGGGCACCGCGATGAGGAAGATGATCAGCAGCACCAGCATCACGTCCACGAGCGGCGTGGTGTTGATGTCCGACATCGGGCGTTCTTCTCCGCCAGCGCCGCCTACAGACATTGCCATGGGTTACATCCTATCCGTTTTGAGCCGCGAGAGGGGCCGGAGCGATCCGGAGAAAGACTCCGGCCTGGGACCCGCGTTCCGGAAAGGGGCCGGCGACATGCCGCCGACCCGGTTCTTTGCTTACTTCTTGACCGGAGCGGCCGGGGTGGCCGGAGCAGCCGGAAGAGCAGGCTTCACAGCGCCCTTCGAGTTGATGTTCGCCAGGATGTCGGTCGAGAAGCCCGAGAGCAGCTCTGCGATCTTCTTGTTGCGAGCCTGCAGCCAGTTGTAGGCAAGCACGGCCGGAACGGCGACGAGCAGACCCAGCGCGGTCATGATCAGAGCTTCACCGACCGGACCTGCGACCTTGTCGATCGAGGCCGAACCGGCGAGGCCGATGTTGATCAGCGCGTTGTAGATGCCGACCACGGTACCGAACAGACCGATGAACGGAGCGGTAGCACCGACGGTGGCGAGGAACGGAAGGCCGCCGGCGAGGCGAGCGTTCACGAACGCTTCCGAGCGGGCGAGCGAACCGTGCAGCCAGTCATGGGCTTCCATGGCGTCGATCATCTTGCCGTGCTGGTCTTCGGCGGCGATGCCGTCGTCGACGATCTGGCGCCATGCCGAGTTCTTTTCGAGCTTCGCAGCGCCTTCCCGCAGCGAGGGAGCGCGCCAGAACGTGCCGATGTTCTTGTACTGGCCGATGATCTTGTTCTGCTCCATGAGCTTGGTGAACAGGATGTAGAACGAACCGAACGACATGATCGCGAGGATCACGAGGGTGGCGATGCCGATCCAGTTCGGCTGACCGTTCGGGAACAGGGCTTCCTTGATGCCGAAGGACTTCTGCGGCGCTGCGGCGCCAGCGGCGGCAGCAAGAGCGTAGATGAACATTGCGAGTCTTCCTCTTCAATTCAAATCAAAGTGCGTGAGTGCCGGTCGGACCAGGCTCTCGTGTCAGTTCCGCGGTGCGGATCAATCCTTCGGGATGACCCAGCGGATCGAGTTCGAATACGAGCCCGTGGTCGGCTGGCCTTCACCGTCGGTCGCGGGCGTGAAACGCGCGCGGCGGCGGACGTTGGCGCAGGTCGCCTCGTCAAGATCCGGGCTGCCTGAAGATCTGGTGATCTGGCAGTCCGTCACCTTGCCGTCGGTACCGACCGTGACACGGAAACCCGTGGTGCCTTCACGCTCTTCGCGAAGCGCACGCGAGGGGTAGTCGTTCGACGTCGCCCAGTTGCCGGGATTGCCCTTTGGCGCAGCGCCCTTGGGCTGGAAGCGCGGCGGGGGCGGAGCGGCCGGCGGTGCAGGAAGCGCAACCGGCGCCGGCGGAGCCGGAATCGGAGGAGCTTCATTGACCGTCTGGACCTGCGGAGCCGGCGCGTTGAAGCTGATCGGCGGCGGAGGCGCGACGATCGGCGGCGGCGGCGTGTTCTCCTTCGGAGGCGGCGGCGGCGGCGGCTCCTCCGGCGGCTTCTCTTCCTCGATTTGAACCGCGGAGGTCACCTCTTTGACCTTCTTGAACGCCTCTTGAGCCAGGCCCGTAACGAGCGCGTAGCCAACGGCGACATGAAGAATCGCAACGACGATGAGCGCGGTGATCTTGTTACCGCTCATCTGTTGGTCAGCGTATGCCATTCAGCTCCAATACTCCTGATCGCCCACCCGGGCCCGGAGCACGCGCATGACGGCCCTGACCAAGGTGGTGCCCGCGCGCAGGATCACCGTCCTGCCCGAAGGCCAATCCAGCAAATTTCAATCCACCCTGCCGGCAACCCGGTCCGCCGACATCAAACCAGGGGGTTTGGCGGCGGCAAGCGTCGGGCTGCTTGTTTTGGATTGCCCGAACCGGCGCATCTTTAACGGCGAAGCCAAAGGCGCGCAAATGCTTTATCCGTTAACTCGTGATTCATGGTTGCACTGCCTGAAATCAGCCAGAAACGAAGCGCGGATTCCGCCGGAGACCCTGTTATGCCTAGGTTTGTATCGAATGCTGCGCTCCCTGCCGCTGCCTTCGCAATGCTCTTTTCAGGATTCGCAGCCACCTCGGCCAGCGCTCAGCAATCAGCGATTCGGCGTGATGACGGCGCTGTCACCGCCGGGGCGGCGCCTTCTCTTACCTACGCCGACCTTGCCTCGCTGGCCGACGCTGCCGAGACCGTGCTGCGCGTGCAGGTGCGCAAGGCATCGCGGCTCAAGCCCGAACAGGCTCCCGGCGTAGCCCCGGGAATGGCCCGCGTGCTGATCGAAGCCCGCACCCAGACCGTGCTGACTGGCCCCGCCATGGGCGAGACCGTGCGCTATCTGGCCGATGTTCCGCTCGATGCCCGGGGGAAAGTCCCGAAGCTTTCGAAGGCGGTCATGCTGCTGTTTGCACGGACCGTGCCCGGTCGCGCCGGAGAGATCAGCCTTGTCGATGCGGGCGCGCAGTTGCCCTGGTCGGGCGAAACCGAGATGCGGACGCGCGCGATTCTCACCGAAATGCTTTCGCCCGACGCGCCGCCGCGGATCAAGGGCGTGCGCGAGGTCCTCCATGTTCCCGGCAATCTTGTCGGCGAAGGCGAGACGCAGGTGTTCCTGCAAACCCAGAACAATGCGCCGGTGTCACTCTCTGTCGTCCGCCGCCCGGGCATGGAGCGGACCTGGGGCGTCAGCCTGTCCGAGATCGTCGACCAGGCAGCC
>NZ_LSIA01000189.1:0-734 GCF_001556015.1 Novosphingobium sp. CCH12-A3
CGCTCCGAGGAAGGATTCACAGCTCGCTCTACATATGATAATGTCCTTTATCACACACTCTAGGGACCATGATCGCATGACCGGGACGGCCGCCACGACACCCCCGCAACGTCGCCCCGTCATCCGGGCCGTCAGTTTCGATGAGGCCGGCGCGGCGATCGGCCGCTTGCTGCCGATCGCGCGGCCGCCCACACGCGCGGCCGAAACCGGCGCATCCGGCAAGGTCGCGGATTTCCTGCTGGCCTGGTGGAACGGCGACGAGTGCGGGCATTTCCCGATCATCCACTTGTGCAACGTCGATGCCGTCATTGCCGAGGATATGCTTACGGTCATGGCCTATCTGGCGCAGGAGTCGACCACCTACGCCGATGCCTGGGGCTACCGCGACGCGATGGGCGACCTTTGGGTGCGCTATCGCGGCGACCCCGCAGAGAGCGTTTAAACGCCTCCGAAGATCCACCGCAAAAAGGGATGCCGGCATGATCGAAAATGACGACGAGGCTTTTGCCGACAACTACGCCGAGCGCGACCAAGCCAAGGCGCTGTGCGAGCAGGCGCGCGCGGGCGGGTTGCGTTTCGAGGCGTATCTACCCGGCGACATGGCCGATTGGCTGTTGGCGCAGGTCGAGGGGGGCCATTTCGTTGATCCGTCCGAGGCGGTGTTCGCGATCGTCAAGAACTTTATCGACATGGAGCCGCACCGCGATTTGCGCGACGAGCTGCTACGCCGGATA
>NZ_LSIA01000019.1:0-2221 GCF_001556015.1 Novosphingobium sp. CCH12-A3
TCGTGCGCACCATTGGCATTGCCCGCGCCCGCATCAAGATCGGCATGGCCAACCTTGCCTATAACTTCCAGAGGCTCGCCTGGCTTGAGGGGCGTAGTGCGCCTGCATAACGCGAAAACCTCGTTCGGAAGTCGGATCCACCAAGGAAATCAGCGGATCAGCCAACCAGCACCGAGGCTCACCATCTCCTCACAGGCCATCGCGTCCCTATCATGCCGGAATCAGACGGTTCTTCGAACCGTCCACTTTTGTCGCCGCATTTCTGGACCTCGTTCAAGAGGCGGCAATAGCAGTGGGATTAGGCGACAAGATTGACCGTTTCGACATCGAATCCGGCTACTATTTGAAGGCGTCTGGGAAACTCGACGAGGCAGCTATTGCTGATGCTGAGCGAAAGATCGCGGTGAAAGCGGAAACGCAAAACAGCTAATGCCCTTGTAAGGTTCGACACTCACTCCAAACGAGTGTAGGAGATTGATGTCACCAGCCAGTTCGCCTGCTGGTGCTTGAGAGACCACCGCGCTCCCGGCATGCAACGGGACGCGTCAAATGCCTCTCCTGCCTGTAATCCTGATCGTTGTTGTCGGCCTGGCTGTGGCCTTGTTCCTGGCGGAAATCTTGTCTCGGAAATTCGTGTCGCGCGACCGAACCGAGGATGACGAATTTCCCAATTAATCAATGGGAAAGAACGCCTTAGTACACTGTTGAGACTCACATTTAGGTGAGCCGTCTGCAAGGCATTGTTGGCCTTGCAACTCGCAGTGAACGGCTAGGGACCCCATGAAGCTGCCAGATTGGAACGCTGCAGAGTGGGTGCTGGTCCTGACGCTTGCAGGACTTGGTTGCTTACTCGTCGGCATGCTTGCAGGCTTGGGGTTGTATTCCGATAAGCTGCCCTAGCCCTTGCTGGATCACCCAAGGGCTAGGGCATCACGACCAGGCGACTCAAGCCCTGTCGTGATGGCAAGATATTACCTTCGTTGAAGAACCCGGCAACGTTCGGCCTTCGCAGCATGTTTGCCATCCAAAATACTCCGATCTGATGACCAGACCGGAGTATTTTGTGCAACTGGTAAAAGGGGCCGGATTAGGGGCGTCCGGCCTCTTCTACCAACAGCCCAATCGACCCTTCGTTCCCGTGGAGACAGGGGGGGGCTTGTCATAACTAAAGTCAGTAGGCTTTAATGCGCCGCTCCAGAGTGACGACTCGCCGGAGGGCATCGTAATGCCGACCATACCAGTTCTCGCAATAGTCCTACTTGGATTTGTCGTCGCATGGGTAATCGCCGACATGATTTGCAAACGCTTCCGAAGCTCCGGTCAATTGGACGACGTGCGTAAGGGCGATCACAAATAATTCCAGCCACGTCCTATGCGGGGCTCTGACGCAACGCTGCACAAGCAGGGCCGCAGCCTGATGATGATGTTCGTCGAGCCTTTGCTTAGGTGCTCGAAATGACGGGTGCAAGGATGTGCGGTGTGGGCCGATTTGGAAGGACTAGCCCGGTTCGGGTTCACCTTTGAGCCTCGCCAGCTTGATGCCGACCTCGTTTAAATCCTCCCAAGCCTGCTGCTCTTCGATGCTGGCTTCGTCCGGATCAACTTCCCAGATGTCGCGGGCCTGTTTGATCAAGGCTAACATTTCTACCATGTCATCCATTGCGGCCACCTCCTACTTGCGTTGACGCAACTAAGTCATTGCTCCGCATCGATTTTACCGAATCACACGCCTTGCCACCAGTCGCCCATGTCTTGGGGCTGAGTATCGCCTGCGAGCACGTCGACGAAGAACTGCGCCGATGCCGCGCCTTGCCCCGGCACAAGCCCTGTCATGTAGCCAGCAGCTTCCAGAGTGTTACGGGTTGCCCTCTTGGTTTCCCTGCCCTCAGCGGCCTTTCGAACGTCACCAGCGACACGCTCAAGCGATTCTGGGAGGCCTTGGATTCGCGAGAAGCGATAGCCGTAAGACCGATCGCCTGCGAGTTTGCGGCCGACCACAGGCACGATATCGCGCGCCAACGGGATAGGAGCCGCCAAACCATACACCGAAGTCTTGGCCGCCCATTCGGTCCAACTTTCCTCGTTGTCATCGTCAGGCCCTTGCCCTGACAGCAGCGCAGGCAGGATAGGAGCAACGACAGCCAGCAACAGGCCGCGCATCGCCAGGTTAGCGTCCGCGGTCGTGGTGTAATTTCCGGTGCAGACTGAGGTGCCGCTGGTG
>NZ_LSIA01000190.1:0-653 GCF_001556015.1 Novosphingobium sp. CCH12-A3
GGCTTCGCCGGCACGCTTTTGTTGATTTGGGGTGTGGTGTGACCGTCACACCCCTATCGCCAGCGCATCATTGAACCCAGCCGCCGAAAATGGCTTTCCAGAAAAGCCAAGCGGATATGTGGGCGTTCTGATCGAGAGGGTAGAGGAGGCGGAAACGTCCCCACAGGGGGCGATTTCCGGCCCGCCCGGCCTCATTCCGGGCGTAGGTCAGGGTTTTCGGCGTCGGAACCGCCTATGGTTTAAACGGCCTCACGCCTTGTCGAAGCGGCCCGCGAACTCGCGATCGGCATAGTATTTGAGCTTGGCGGCGACGATCGGCCGTTGCCCCGCGAGGAACAGGAGCTGGTAATCCTCGCGCAGCGTGCGGACTTCATCCGGCGTGAGCAGCGGGCGAGCGACATGCTGCGCGCCGAACGATATGCCGGTTTCGTCGCTGTCGATCGCGCGGCTCATGGTCTCGAACACGACCGTCTCCTGGCCGAGCAGATCGGAGACGAGCTTGGCACTGTCGTGATCGTTGACCCCGAATATCTGCAAGACGCCGGCGTTGGACAAGAAGGTGCCGGCACGGCGCTCGTAGAGCGCGCGGAGCTGGTGAACGTCTTGCAGGATCGGCCAGAGCTGGATGCCGTAGCCGGCCATGAGGCCCATAG
>NZ_LSIA01000191.1:0-5759 GCF_001556015.1 Novosphingobium sp. CCH12-A3
TTCATGCGCGGCTCGATCGTCGACACGGGCAGCAACGGCACGGTCGTCTGCATCGGCAAGGCCGATGGCGCCGAGGTCGGCCAGAAGCTCGAGGTCTATCGCGTCGTGACCCATCCGGGTCCGCCCAAGGGCGTGGCGCCGACCTATCACCGCCAGCTCGTCGGCCATGTGACGATCGATCATATCTTCGATGATCACTTCGCGCATGTGTCCGTCGCCGACGGTACGCCTGCCAAGCACGACATCGTCGAGCTTCGCAAGAACTGACGCGCCGGTGGCCCGGCGGCACACGCTGCCCTGATGCGAGGCATCGGGGCAGCGGGTTGCCGGCGGCAACGGACCGTTCGGGATCGAGGCGAAACCGCTTGACCCTGGACCATGGTCCTACCGGCATGATCGAGCGGATGACATGGGCAATTTCAAGATCGGCGAACTGGCCGCCGCGGCAGGCGTGGGCCGCGATACGATCCGCTATTATGAGCGGATGGGCTTGCTGCGCGAGCCCGCGCGCACGGCAGCGGGCTACAGGCTCTACGACGCGACCGACCTCGAGCGCGTCAATTTCATCCGCTCGGCGCAGGAGCTTGGTTTCACACTCGAACAGGCCCGGAAGTTGCTGGCGCTCAGGGCGTCGGACACCGCGCATGCCCAGGCCGTGCTCGATATCACGCTCGCCAAGATCGCGGATGCCGAAGCCCGGCTCGAGCGCCTGTCCGATATCCGCGACATGCTGCGGATGCTCGCCGATGAATGCCCGGGTGAAGTACCCGTCTCCGATTGCCCGATCCTCGCCTTCCTGACGGCGCGGCGGAAAGACCAGCAGCATAACAAGAAACTTCAGGCAGCGCAGGACGAACGATCATCACTAGCGAAAGGGGTTTTGTCATGACGAAAATGCGTTTGATCGCCGTCCTCACGCCGGCGCTGCTTCTGGGCGCCTGTGTGACCACGCGGCCGACCTCGGCGCAGGTCGAGAGTTGCCGGGCGATGGAGGGCAATATGGGTCTCCAGACGCCGCATGATCATGGCGAGATGAAGGGGCAGGGGCGCAACCCGATGAACCTCTCGCACGACCGGTGCCTTCAGATCCTGCGCAACGCGCAATGATCGGGTCCGGGCGCCATCCCTGGCGCCCGGACACAGTTTTCAAGCCAAGGAGCAAGCTATGATCAACCATGCGAAAAAAGCCCTTCCGCTTGTCGGCGGAAGCCTGTTGCTGGCGCTCGCGCTTTCGGGCTGCGACCGCCAGGCCGACCAGACGGTGCCGCCCGCGGCGAACAGCGTCGCCGCCACCCCGGTCCTGACCGACAGCGGCAACGCTGCAGACGCGGCGCCGATGGACGCGATGAGCAACCAGGCCGAGATGGAGCGGCATCACCGTCAGGCGATGGACCATGACGCGATGCGCGCCGGGGCCGGCAACCAGACCGCGCCGGCACCCGATCCCGCGCCGGGCAATGCGGCGATGCCGATGAAGGATATGTAGGCTCGCACACTAAGGGGATGAGGATGTCCAGGCGGATCAGCCTTCGACGCTTGAGCCTCGGCTGCGCAATCGCTCTCAGCCTGTCCGCGAGCGCGAGCGCGGGCGCGCAGGAGGGCGAGGATCATGCCGCGCATCATGGCGCAGGCATGCCGGCCGGCGGGGGCATGTCCGCACCGGCAGAGCCGGGGTCGTCGGACATGGCGAAGATGATGAACCCCATGATGGATCGCATGATCAATGGGGAAGGGGAGAATGAGCACGGCCACGAATCGCGCCGGACCGGCTTCATCTCGCAGCTGCTCGCCTTTCCCGCGCTTGACGAAGCGGCAAGGCAGCGGGTCGCTGCGCAGGCCGGCGAACGGGTAAGCACGGGTCTGGCGATGATCAACGCCGCCTCGGCCGACGGCGCGCGTGCGACCACGGTCTCGGCCCGGCTCGATGCGGCGCGGCGCCTGCGCGAGGGAACCGACCTGTTCCGCTCCGGCACCGCCGCGCAGGGCGCGATCGGGGGCTTGCAGCCGCCCCGGGAGGTCGGGCTTGCCTGGCTGCGCGATCAGCTCGACATCGACCAGGCCGCGCCCGGCCATGCCGATCACTGGTTCGGCATCTCGCCCTCGCACCTCCTTCTCATGCTGTTCCTGGGGCTGGTGAGCGCCACGCTTATCGCGCTGCAGATCTTCCGCCTGCGGCGGATCGGGGCGATCGCCGGCGGTGTCGCCACCGCCAAGGTTCCAGCAAAGCCGGAGCCGAAGGCTGCCCCTCCCGCTACCAGGGTTGCGCCCGCGCCTGCACCCGTTGCCGACAGCGCCGGGCTCGCGCCGAGCAATGCGGCCGCACCCGCTGGGGCGTCGCTGCGCAAGCCCAAAAGCTGGGCGGGGCAGCTGCGCGTGGTCCAGATCGTGCGAGAGACGCCGAGCGTGCTGACCTTCCGGCTCGCGGACCCGACCGCCGACCGGCTGCCGTTCGACTTCCTGCCGGGCCAGTTCCTGCAGGTCGAGGTAGAGCCCGAAGCGGGCAAGACCGCGCGCCGTTCCTACACGATCGCCTCTTCGCCGACCCAGCGGGCCTATGTCGAACTGACGGTCAAGCGCGAGGAGCAGGGCGTGGTCTCGCGATACCTGCACGACAAGGTCGTCGCCGACGATCTGCTGAAGGTCAGCGGACCGTTCGGCGCCTTCACCTTCACGGGAACGGATGCCCAGAGCATCGTGCTGATCGCGGGCGGGGTCGGCATCACCCCGATGATGTCGGTGCTGCGCTATCTCACCGACACCGCGTGGAAGGGTGATATCTTCTTCTTCTACGGCGCACGGTCGACCGAGGAATTCGTGTTCCGCGACGAGCTCGAACGGCTCGAACGCCGTTTTCCCAACCTCCATGTCGTCGCCGCGATGCAGCGCGCGCCCGGCACCGTCTGGATGGGCCCCGAAGGGCCGATCACGCGCGAGATGATCCTGGCCGCGGTGCCGGAGATCGCGAGCCGGCGCATCCATATGTGCGGCCCGCCGGCGATGATGGGCGCGATGCGCGGCGTGCTGGCGGAACTCGGCGTCCCCGAAGCGCAGCTGCACACCGAGGCGTTCGGTCCGGCCTCGCTGCCGGCCGACCACGAGGATCTCGAGGTCAAGCCCGCGCCCCCGCCAGCGGATAAGCCGGCCCCGAGCGCCGAGGTGGCGCCGAGCACGGTGACCTTCTCCGTGTCGGGGGTGTCGGCGGCCTTGCCCGCGGACGAGACCGTGCTGGAGGCGGCCGAGGGCGCGGGCGTCGAGATCCCCTATGCATGCCGTGCGGGCACATGCGGCGCCTGCGTGGTCAAGCTGCTGCAGGGCGAAGTGACGATGGAGGTCGAATCCGGCCTTGCGCCCGCCGACAAGGCGCAAGGCTATGTGCTCGCGTGCCAGGCGAAGGGGACGGGCACGCCGCTCGTGGTCGAAGCCTGATGCGCGAACGCAGCGACATTGCCGTGGGCCTGCTGGTCGCGTTCCTGCTGCTGTTCCCGTTCGGCTATCTCGTGCATGTGTCGCCCCGCTTTCCGGGTAGCCTGGCCGGCGGGATCATCGGGATCGCAGCGCTCGTGCTGATGCTGCTGACGCTTCCTTATGTCGCGGCCAAGCACATCGCCTGGGTCGACAAGGCGCTCTCCCGGGTCGTCAGCAAGCCAACCCTGCTCGCCATCCACATCTATGCCGGCGTGCTGGCGCCGATCCTGGGTCTGGTCCACGCCGCGCACAAGCTCGAAAGCCCGGTCGGCCTGCTTCTGACCGTCCTCCTGCTGATGACGGTCATCACCGGCTTCATCGGCCGCTACCTGCTTGCCCAGCTTGGTCGGGCGCTGCGCGGACGCAGGTCGGAACTGGCCTCGCTTCGCGCCGCCTTCCTTGAGGAGCCGGCGGCGCCGGCGCAGGCCGATACCGCAGCCGCGCCGCTGTCGGGCTGGAGGCGCTATCTGTTCGTCGCCGGGGATGCGCCCGCGGGCCAGCACCCCCAGAACAGGGCGGGGATCGCCGCGGCGCTGGCCGATACCGAATTCGCGATCCGCGCCGAAGAGGCGACCAACACCCTGTTCGCGCGATGGCGGTTCCTGCACATCCTGCTGGGCTGTCTCATCTTCGCGCTGCTCGCGCTCCACGTCGGCGCGGCGATCTATTACGGGCTGCGCTGGCTATGAGCTGGCAGCGTCTTTCCTATGCCGTCTTCATCGCAGCCCTGCTGGTGATGGTCGCCGCGGTCGCGATCCGGATGCGATCGGACGCGCCGAGGGATGCCGGCCTGGTGGCGCAGCTCGTAGCGCCCGGCCCGCTCTCGAGCGCCCACCAGTCCTTCGCCGGCCAATGCACGGCCTGCCACACGCCGGGCAAGGGCGTCGAAACCCGGACCTGTCTCACCTGCCATGCGGGCACGGATTTCGGGACGAAGCAGTCGACGCAGTTCCACGCGAAAGCGACGCAGTGCACCTCCTGCCACGTCGAACATGAGGGAGAGCGCGGCATCATCCGCATGGATCACGCCGCCTTGCTCGACATGGCAAAGTGGCGGCAGCCTTTGGCGGGCATGTCGACAAACACTCGAAGCCTGACCCCCGAGACCGCGCTCAATTGCGCGAGCTGCCATGCGTTCCGCGATCCGCACCAGGGCCTGTTCGGCACCGACTGCGCGAGCTGTCACAAGACCGACAGCTGGAAGATCGCCAATTACCGCCATCCATCGGTCAATTCGACGCAGTGCGCCGAGTGCCACAAGGCGCCGCCCAGTCACTTCATGGAGCATTTCAGCATGGTCTCGCAGCGCGCAGCCGGGTCGAAGGCGCGCGTCGACCAATGCTATGCCTGTCACGCTACCGACAGCTTCAACAATATCCGCAAGCGAGGCTGGTATGATCACCATTGAGGCCGACTGGCTGAGCGCCTTCTTCCGGCTCGCGGTGATCGGCCTGGAACTGGCGGGCACGCTGACCATCCTGGTCGGCGCGGGGCTCGCAACCTTTCTGTTTGCGCGGCGGGCGAGGGCGGGCGACCGAACCGAGGCCTATAGCGCGTTCCGATCGGCGCTCGGCCGCAGCATCCTGCTCGGCCTGGAATTTCTGGTCGCCGGCGACATCGTCAAGTCGCTGGTGATCAACCCGACGCTCGACGATCTCATCGTGCTGGCCGGGCTTGTGCTGGTGCGGACCTTCCTGAGCATCTCGCTCGGGGTCGAGATCAACGGCCACTGGCCCTGGGAGGAAACCCGGATGGCGCGGGAGAAGGCGCGTGCGGCGTCGGATGGGTCGCCGGCTACGGCTGAGGCCGCCGGATGCGGCACAGCGCTCAAGCGATAGCAGATGGAAGGCGCATCATGATCGAGAGACGCGAATTGCTGATGGCGGGCGCCGGCCTTGCCGCCGCCGGAACGCTGGCTGCGCCGGCGGCGGCGCAGCAGCATCGAATGGAAGGGATGGCGATGTCGATGACGGACTGCATCGACGATTGCGTGGCTTCGCACCGCATGTGCCTGGAAACCGCCGCTTGGCTGACGAAGCAAGGCGGCGCGTCAGCTACGGCGTCGCTGATCGCCATGCTGAACGACTGTGCGGAACTGTGCCAGGCGACCGCCAACTCGATGCTGCGGGAATCTGCCCTGCACCGCATCGTCTGCCGCGCCTGCGCCGACGCTTGCGAGCGCTGCGCCGAGGAATGCGGACGCCATAGCGCGGACCAGCGGATCGCGCGTTGCTCGGCCACCTGCAAGAAATGCGCGGCGAGCTGCCGAACGATGGCGGACATGTCGAGCTGAG
>NZ_LSIA01000192.1:0-336 GCF_001556015.1 Novosphingobium sp. CCH12-A3
GAACAATACTACGCTACGGCACCCCAAGCGACTCTCCCGCGGAGCGGGTTCGTGCTTTGGTCGGCAGCCGTCTTGACCGAACGCAGCGACCTGAAGCAGTTTACCGCAAATCGGACCCCCGGGCCTGTTGTTCAGCAACGTCCGACATTCCTGTCGTTGGTCGTTCATCGACCTCGTGGTTAGAAAACACCGCTTGTGCGGTCTTGGGTACCACTGCGGGCGATGCCGGCAGCTTCGGCCTGACGGCCGGGAGGGAAGGGGGGTGGGAAGAGAGTGATCGAACAAGGGGTTCGGTCGCAATCGATCCACCTAGGAGAACGTCCATGAACATCGGTG
>NZ_LSIA01000193.1:0-31924 GCF_001556015.1 Novosphingobium sp. CCH12-A3
GGTCGTCAAGCTAACCCACTGATACCACTCAACTTAGTTTCGGATCGGGCTCTTAGGTGCCCTGCGACAATCGGATACGTGACGAGCGAAAGACTGCGCACTATCGTGGCTCCAGATCAAGTCGAGGGGAATGGTCATGGCCACGTTATCTGGCACGCACGATCTCGTCCGGTACAATGCAGTTGCGCGCCTGTTTCACGCCGTCATTGCGGCATTGGTTCTGTTCAATATCCTGACCGGGATCTTCGGCGAGGCCATCGAAGATATCTGGCAGCCCTTCCCTGCACACAAGGCCACCGGCATCCTCATCCTGTTTCTCTCGCTCGCCCGGCTCGCCTGGCGCTTCACCTGGACCATGCCGGCATGGCCGGCAACCATGGGGAAGCTCCAGCAAAGCGTGGCGCGCCTGACGCATGGTGCGCTTTACGCCCTGATGATCGTCGTGCCGTTTACAGGCTGGATCTTTTCCTCGGCGGGCAAGTATCCCCTTTCGATCTACGGCCTGTTTGACTGGCCGAAGCTTCCGGTCGCCAAGGGGTCTGCCCTCGCCGAAGCCGCGCATGAAGGGCACGAAGTTCTCGGATTCCTGATGGCAGGCCTTGTGATTCTGCATATTGCGGCGGCGCTTCATCATCATTTTGTCATCAAGGACAATGTCTTGCGCCGCATGCTCTGAAGCGCAGACGTATTCTGACCGACAAAGCGAGGCAGAACACGTACTAGCCCTATCGAAACGTGCATGGGGGGGGCGACGGATTTCTGCCATGACTGACTTGGCTCACACTCCACGCTTGCCCTTGCGCCCAAGCCTCGCCTACCGTCCTGCTCGAGAGTGTGATGCAAGGCGCTGCGACAGTCATCCTCCGCGGCAAGGTGGAGCGCGGCACGCTGTCCTGACAGGTCGGTACAACAGACGCTGGGCGCTCGCTGTCCTCAGCAGCGCGCATCTGGCGTCAATCAGGGTGGGACTTGTGCGATGAGCATCATGAAACAATCAGGCGCAAGCGAGATCGACGCAAAGATCATCGACGTGCTGCGCCACCGCGTCGGCAAGGATGAACGCGCCGCCAAGCCGCATGACTGGTACACCGCAACTGTCCTGACCCTTCGCGATGCAATCATCGACCAGTGGATGGATTCCACCCGCAAGACCTATGAGCAGGGCGGAAAGCGGGTTTACTACCTGAGCCTGGAATTCCTGATCGGCCGCCTGCTGCGCGATGCCCTTTCCAACATGGGCCTCACGCGCGAAATGGAAAAGGCCCTGCGCGACCACGGATTCGACCTCTCTGCGCTGGAGAACCTGGAGCCCGACGCAGCGCTGGGCAATGGCGGTCTAGGCCGTCTTGCCGCCTGCTTCATGGAGAGCCTCGCCAGCCTCGACATCCCCGCCTATGGCTACGGCATCCGCTACGTGAACGGCATGTTCCGCCAGCGGATCGACGATGGCTGGCAGGTCGAACTGCCCGAAACCTGGCTCAGCCACGGCAACCCTTGGGAATTCGATCGTCGCGAAAGCGCCTACATCATCGGCTTCGGCGGCGAAGTCGTCGCCAATGGCGATGCGGTCGAATGGCGCCCGGCTGAGAAGGTCGAAGCCAGCGCGGTCGACACCCCGGTCGTCGGCTGGCGCGGCAAGCGCGTGAATACCCTGCGCCTGTGGACCGCCCACGCCTTCGATCCCCTGCGGCTCGATGCCTTCAACGCCGGCGACCATTTCGGTGCGCTTGCCGAACAGGTCCGTGCCGACAGCCTCGTGCGCGTGCTCTACCCCGCTGACTCCACGCCCGCCGGCCAGGAACTGCGTCTGCGGCAGGAGTACTTCTTCACCTCCGCCTCGATCCAGGACATCGTCCGCCGCCATGTCCAATATCATGGCGACATCCGCAGCCTGCCCGAAAAGGCCGCGATCCAGCTCAACGACACGCACCCTGCGGTTGCCGTCGCCGAACTCATGCGCCTGATGGTCGACGTGCACGGGCTCGAGTTCAGCGAGGCGTGGGAAGTCACCAAGGCGACCGTCGCCTACACCAACCACACGCTCCTTCCCGAAGCATTGGAATCCTGGCCGCTGCCGCTGTTCGAGCGCCTGCTGCCGCGTCACATGCAGATCGTCTACGCCATCAACAGCCGCGTCCTGCGTGAAGCTCGCAAGGCCGGGATGGACGATGCCGCAATCGCCGCGATCAGCCTGATCGACGAGGGCGGCGAAAGGCGGGTGCGCATGGCCAACCTCGCCTTCACCGGCGCGCACAGCGTCAACGGGGTGGCGGCGCTGCACACCGATCTGATGAAGACCACCGTCTTCTCCGATCTGCACAAGCTCTACCCCACCCGCATCAACAACAAGACCAACGGCGTCACCCCGCGCCGCTGGTTGCAGCAGTGCAACCCGGGCCTGACGTCAGTCCTCAAGGACGCGATCGGGCCGGCCTTCCTCGACGATGCCGAAAAGCTTGCCGATCTCAACGCCCTGGCTGACGATGCCGCGCTCGGCGAACGCATTGCCGAGGTCAAGCGCACCAACAAGATCGCGCTCGCGAAGCACATCAAGGACCTGATGGGCGTCCGCCTCGATCCTGATGCCCTGTTCGACGTCCAGATCAAGCGCATCCATGAGTACAAGCGCCAGCTGCTCAACCTGATCGAGACGGTTGCTCTCTACGACCAGATCCGCAGCCACCCGGAACGCGACTGGGTGCCGCGCGTGAAGATCTTCGGCGGCAAGGCAGCTTCGAGTTACCACAATGCCAAGCTGATAATCAAACTGGCGAACGACATCGCCCGCCGCGTCAATTCCGATCCTTCCGTCGGCGGATTGCTCAAGGTGGTGTTCGTCTCGAACTACAATGTCAGCCTCGCCGAGAGGATCATTCCGGCGGCCGATCTGTCCGAGCAGATCTCCACCGCCGGCATGGAGGCCTCGGGCACCGGCAACATGAAGTTTGCACTGAACGGCGCTCTGACCATCGGCACGCTCGATGGAGCGAACATCGAGATCAAGGATCGCGTCGGCGATCCCAACATCGAGATTTTCGGCCTGACCGCGCAAGAGGTCGAGGACAAGCGCGCCAACGGCTACAACCCGCGTGAAGTCATCGAAGCCTCGCGCGAGTTGCAGCAGGCCATCGCCGCCATCGCCACCGGGGTATTCTCGCCTGACGATCCGCAGCGCTACGCCGGGCTCATGGGCGGGATCTATGACCACGACTGGTTCATGGTCGCGGCCGACTTCGACGCCTACCATTCCGCCCAACGCAACATCGACCGCCGCTGGGAACAGCAGGCATCGTGGCGCGCTTCGGCAATCCGCAACATTGCCAACGTAGGTTGGTTCTCGTCCGATCGCACGATCGGCGAGTACGCCCGCGATATCTGGGGGGTCCGAGAGCCAGCATGAAGCCACCGGCGAGCGCCATCGATGCCCTGCTTGACGGGACGCACGCCGATCCTTTCTCGCTTCTCGGCATCCACGAAGGACCAGAGGGCGCATTCGCCCGCGCGGTCCTGCCCGGTGCCGAAGATGCGGTGGCATGGTCACTCTCCGGCAAGAGGCTCGGCAAACTGACGCGGGTCGACGGGCGCGGCCTGTTCGAAGGGAAGGTCAAGGGCCCGCGGCAGCCGGTTCGGTACGCCTGCACGGCAGGCACGCACGAATGGCTGGTAACCGATCCTTACTCCTTCGGCCCTGTCCTAGGCCCGCTCGACGATTTCCTTATTGCCGAGGGCACCCATCACCGCCTGTTCGACAAGTTGGGCGCCCACCTGATCGACCATGAGGGCGCCAGCGGTGTCCACTTCGCGGTCTGGGCGCCGAATGCGCAGGTCGTCAGCGTTGTCGGTGACTTCAATGATTGGGACCAGCGTCGCCACCCGATGCGGCGCCGTGCCGACATCGGCGTGTGGGAAATCTTCATCCCCGACATCGGCGAACACCGCGCCTACAAATACCACGTGATCGGCGCCGACGGCACAGCGCTGCCCCTGAAAGCGGATCCCTTCGCCCAAGCCGCAGAATTCCGCCCCAGCACGGCCTCGATCACAGCGCACCCGGTCAAGATGGATTGGGGCGATGCCGACCACCGCGCCCACTGGGCCAGCGTCGATGCTCGTCGCCAGCCGATGTCCATCTACGAGGTCCATCCGGGTTCCTGGCAGAAGCCGCATGACGAGGGCTTCTACACCTGGGACGAACTGGCCGACCGGTTGATCCCCTACGTCGCGGAGATGGGTTTCACCCACATCGAATTCCTGCCCGTCTCGGAACACCCCTACGATCCGTCATGGGGTTACCAGACCACCGGCCTGTATGCCCCTTCGGCCCGCTTCGGCCCGCCAGAGGGCTTCGCGCGCTTCGTGGACGGTGCGCACCGCGCCGGCGTTTCGGTGCTGATTGACTGGGTACCTGCCCACTTCCCCACCGACGAACACGGCCTCGTCCGCTTCGACGGCACCGCGCTCTACGAACATGAAGACCCGCGCCTCGGTTTTCATCCTGACTGGAACACGCTGATCTACAACTTCGGCCGCCGCGAAGTCGTCAGCTTCCTCGTCAACAATGCGCTGTTCTGGGCCGAGCGTTACCACGTCGACGGCTTGCGCGTGGATGCCGTCGCCTCGATGCTCTACCGCGATTACTCGCGCAAGGCGGGCGAATGGATCCCCAATGCCGAAGGCGGGCGTGAGAACTGGGAAGCGGTCGAATTCCTAAAGGCGATGAATCGCGCGGTCTATGCCAGCCACGCCGGCTTCCTGACGATCGCCGAGGAATCCACCTCCTGGCCCGGCGTCAGCAAACCAGCGTTCGACGAGGCCCCGCGTGAGCATCTTGGCTTCGGCTTCAAGTGGAACATGGGCTTCATGCACGACACGCTGCAGTACATGGCGCGTGACCCGATCCACCGGCAGTACCACCACAACGAGATCACCTTCGGGCTGACCTACGCCTTCAGCGAAAACTTCGTCCTCCCGCTCAGCCATGACGAAGTCGTCCACGGCAAGGGCTCGCTCCTGAACAAGATGGGCGGCGATGACTGGCAGAAATTCGCCAACCTGCGCGCCTATTACGGCTTGATGTGGGGCTATCCCGGCAAGAAGCTGCTGTTCATGGGGCAGGAATTCGCGCAGCGAAGGGAATGGAGCGAGGCCCGCTCGCTCGACTGGGACCTGCTGAATGCCCCGGCCCATGAAGGCGTCCGCCGCTGGGTCCGCGATCTCAATCGCGTCTATACAACCCGCCCCGCCCTCCATGCCCGCGATTGCGAGCCGGATGGCTTCGAATGGCTGGTCGTCGACGATGCACAGGCCTCGGTTTTCGCCTGGCTGCGCAAGGCTCCCGATGCCAGGCCCATCGCGGTGATCTGCAACATGACGCCGCAGGTGCACGACCACTACCGCCTGCCGCTGCCGCACGACGGCGAATGGCGTGAAGTGCTCAACAGCGATGCGCAGGACTACGGCGGCAGCGGGATCGGCAATCTCGGGCAGGTCACGGCCGAAGGCGGTGCCGCCTTCGTGGTGCTGCCACCACTGGCCACGCTGATACTCGAATTCCAGGGATAAGAACGGAGAACAGGGGATGCGCGAAACTTACTCTCAGCCACTGGCCCGCGATGCGATGGCCTATGTCCTGGCTGGCGGCAGGGGCAGCCGATTGAAGGAACTGACCGACAACCGCGCCAAGCCTGCGGTCTACTTCGGCGGCAAATCACGCATCATCGACTTTGCCCTCTCCAACGCGATCAACTCGGGCATCCGCCGCATCGGCGTCGCCACGCAGTACAAGGCGCACTCGCTGATCCGCCACATGCAGCGCGCGTGGAACTTCATGCGTCCCGAACGCAACGAGAGCTTCGACATCCTGCCCGCCTCGCAGCGCGTCTCGGAAGATCACTGGTACGAAGGCACTGCCGATGCCGTGTTCCAGAACATCGACATCATCGCCTCCTATGCGCCCAAGTACATGGTCATCCTCGCTGGCGACCACATCTACAAGATGGACTACGAGCTGATGCTCCGCCAGCACGTCGACAGCGGCGCAGACGTCACCATCGGCTGTCTCGTGGTGCCGCGCATGGAAGCCACCGGCTTCGGCGTGATGGCCGTGGACAAGCACGACACGATCACCGACTTCATTGAAAAGCCTGCCGATCCTCCCGGCATTCCCGGCAACGAGGAAATGGCGCTGGCTTCGATGGGCATTTATGTCTTCGAGACGAAGTTCTTGTTCCAGATGCTGCAGGAAGACGCTGACGACCCGAACTCAAGCCGCGATTTCGGCAATGACATCATCCCCAAGATCGTGAAGAACGGCAAGGCGGTGGCACATCGCTTCACCAATTCCTGCATCCGTGCGGCCGAGGAAATCGAGGAATACTGGCGCGATGTCGGCACGATCGACGCCTATTTCGAGGCCAATCTCGATCTTACCGACACGGTGCCCAAGCTCAACATGTACGACCGCGACTGGCCGATCTGGACCGACCAGATCATCGCCGCGCCGGCCAAGTTCGTGCACGACGAAGATGGCCGTCGCGGCATGGCGATCTCCTCGCTGATCTCACAGGATTGTATCGTCTCCGGCGCCATCGCCCGGCGCAGCCTGTTGTTTACAGGGGTAAAAATGGGCTCGTTCTCTTCCTGCGAGGAAGCGGTGATCCTGCCCTATTGCAACATCGGGCGCGGCGCCCGGCTCAGCCGCGTGATTCTCGATTCCGGCGTGCGCATTCCCGAAGGCCTCGTCGTGGGTGAGGATCTGGAACTCGATGCCCGCCGCTTCCGCCGCTCCGAAAGCGGGGTTTGCCTCATCACCAAGCGGATGATCGACCGGCTGGCATGACGATCAGGGTCCTGTCCGTTGCCTCCGAGGCGGTGCCGCTGGTCAAGACCGGCGGCCTTGCCGACGTGGCAGGAGCGCTGCCTGCTGCGGTTGCGCCGCATAGCGTTGAAATGACGACGTTTCTTCCGGGCTATCCGGCAGTGATGAAGGCGCTTTCCCGCCCTCGAGCGCTGCATACCTGGGACAACCTGCTGGGCGAAAACGCGCGGCTGGTCGGCGGCAAGATCGACGGCCACCCGTTGTTAGTCCTTGATGCACCAGCCTTTTTTCAGCGCGATGGCAACCCGTACGTCGACTCTTCGGGCCGCGACTGGGCCGACAACTGGCGTCGCTTTGCCGCATTCGGTCGGGCGGCGGCGGATGTTGGTGGGGGCATGGTCAAGGGACGCGCGTTTGACCTGGTCCACGCGCATGACTGGCAGGCGGCCATGGCATTGGCATACCTGCGTTTTTCACCGCCTGACGGTGGCAAGCGCGTGCCCTCGGTAATGACCATTCACAACATGGCGTTCCAGGGGCACTACGGCGCGGACGTTTTCCCGGCGCTCGGTTTGCCGCCCCATGCCTGGGCAATGGACGGGGTCGAATATCACGGCGGCGTCGGCTTCCTGAAGGCAGGACTCGAGGCGGCGAGCATGATCACCACGGTGAGCCCGACTTATGCGCGCGAGATCCGCACCGCCGAATTTGGCATGGGATTGGAAGGACTTATCGTCAGTCGAGCCGATCGGGTGACGGGCATCGTCAACGGCATCGACACCGTGCAATGGAATCCGGCAACCGATATCCAACTCCCGCAGGCATATGGGCAACTCTCGAAGGCAAACGGGCAACTCACCCTGGGCAAACGGGTAGCCAACAAGCGCGCGCTCGAGGCAGAATTCGGACTTGAAGCGAGCGATGGCCCGATCTTCATCGCCGTCACCCGCCTCACCTGGCAGAAGGGCATCGACGTCCTTCTCGAGTGCATCGACCACCTCGTCGGCATCGGCGGGCGCCTCGCCCTCCTCGGCTCCGGCGACAAGGCGATGGAGAACGCCTTCCACGCCGCGGCCATGCGCCACCCCGGCAAGGTCGGTGTGCGGATCGGCTATGACGAGGGCCTTTCGCACCGCATGCAGGGTGGTGGCGATGCGATCCTCGTGCCTTCGCGCTTCGAGCCCTGCGGCCTGACGCAGCTTTATGGCCTTGCCTATGGGTGCGTGCCGGTGGTGGCGCGGACTGGGGGGCTTGCGGACACCGTGATCGACGCCAATCTGGCGGCAGTGATGGGCGGCGTGGCGACGGGTGTGCAGTTCGATGGCGTGAATTATGCGAGCCTTGCCGATGCCATCAGCCGCACTGTCACACTCTACTGGCAACGCGATACCTGGCGTGCCATGCAGCGCGCCGGAATGAAGACCGACTTCTCCTGGAACCGCTCCGGCAAGGCCTATGCGGACCTCTATGCCGCCCTCATCGCGGAGGACCAATGACTCGTACCGTACCGTCGGCGCCCTACTCCGACCAGAAGCCCGGCACTTCCGGCCTGCGCAAGAAGGTGAAGGTTTTTCAGGAGCCGGGCTACGCTGAAAACTTCATCCAGGCAGTGTTCGATGTGGTCGAGCGGGAGCCGGGCAGCACATTGGTCCTCGGCGGTGACGGTCGCTTCCACAATCGCACCGTGATCCAGCAAGCGATCCGCATCGCCGCGGCCAATGGCTATGGCAAGGTGCTGGTCGGCCAAGGCGGCATCCTCTCCACCCCCGCCGCATCGAACGTGATCCGCAAGTACGGCGCCAGCGGTGGCCTGATCCTTTCGGCAAGCCACAACCCTGGCGGGCCCGACGAAGACTTCGGCATCAAGTACAACATTGCCAACGGCGGCCCTGCCCCCGAAGGCGTGACCGAGGCAATCTATGCCCGCACCCGGACCATCGACCGCTGGCTGACCGTCGATGCCCCCGATGTCGATCTCGACACGCAGGGCACGACGCAGGTTGGCAACCTCACTGTCGAGGTGATCGATTCCGTGGCCGACTATGCCGAGCTGATGGAAGAGCTGTTCGACTTCGCCGCCATCCGCGCCAATGTCAGCGCCGGTTTCACCATGGCATTCGATGCGATGAGCGCCGTAACCGGCCCTTATGCCACTGAAATCCTAGAAGGCCGTCTGGGCTTTCCCAAGGGCACGGTACGCAATGGCGTTCCGCTGGAGGACTTTGGCGGGCATCACCCCGATCCGAACATGGTCCACGCGCATGAGCTGTTCGAGACGATGTTCGGTGCTGACGCGCCCGATTTCGGCGCAGCATCGGACGGGGATGGCGACCGTAATCTGATCGTCGGGCGTCACCGCTTCGTCACGCCTTCGGACAGCCTCGCCATGCTTGCGGCGAACGCACATCTTGCACCGGGCTATGCGAGCGGCCTCAAGGGGATTGCCCGGTCGATGCCCACCAGCGCCGCGGCTGATCGCGTTGCCGAAGCGCTTGGTCTGCCTTGTTTCGAGACGCCGACCGGCTGGAAGTTTTTCGGCAACCTCCTGGATGCCGGCATGGCCACGATCTGCGGCGAAGAAAGCGCCGGGACCGGCAGCGATCACGTGCGCGAGAAGGATGGCCTGTGGGCCGTACTGCTCTGGCTCAACATCCTTGCCGTCCGCAAGATCAGCGTCGACCAGCTTGCGCGCGAGCACTGGGCGAAGTTCGGCCGCAACTATTACGCCCGCCACGATTACGAAGCGCTGCCGACCGACAAGGCCGACGCGCTGATGGCGAAACTGAAAGCTGCACTCGAAAGCCTACCGGGCCAGACTTTCGGATCGCTCGCAGTCGCCCAGGCCGACAACTTCTCCTACCTCGATCCGGTCGACGGCTCTACCAGCAGCAACCAGGGCGTGCGCGTGATGTTCGCGGGCGGCTCGCGCGTGGTCTTCCGCCTCTCCGGCACCGGTACCGAAGGGGCGACCTTGCGCGTCTACCTCGAACGCTATGAACCGGTTGGCGGCGACCTCGATCGCGAAACGCCCGACATGCTGGCCGACCTGATCGCGGCAGCCGATGCCATCGCCGGGATTGCGCGGCACACCGGACGGACTGCGCCCGACGTGGTGACGTGACGCCCGGCGTCGAGATCACGGACGGCAAAACCCGCTTCACCGTCCGCTCGCCGCATGCCGAAGCCCTGACGCTCTGCCTGTTTGACGGCGAGCCTGAACAGCGCGTGGCCATGACGCGCGTGGGCGAGAACTGGACGGCCGAACTGCCCGGCGCGTTGTGCGGCATGGGTTATGGCTACCGCGCTTCGGGAGCGTGGAATCCGGCGGCCGGCCAGTGGTTCGATCCCGCCAAGCTCCTGGTCGATCCTTACGCCATCGAACTCGACCGCCCCTTCACCTACGACGCCAGCTTGTCGGCCTGTGGCGTGGATACGGCGGCGATTGTGCCGAAGGCGGTGATAGGCCTCTACGAACCGGCTACCCCTGCACCGCCGCTATTCCGGCACGGAGGCCTGATTTACGAGCTCAACGTGCGCGGCTTTACCAAGCTGCACCCAGATGTGCCCGAGGCATTGCGCGGCACTGTCGCCGCGCTCGCGCATCCGGCGGTGATCGCGCACCTCAAGCGCCTGCACATTTCCGCCGTGGAACTCATGCCGGTGGTCGCCTGGATCGATGAGCGGCATCTCCCGCCGCTCGGCCTCAGCAATGCATGGGGCTATAACCCGGTGGCGATGATGGCGCTGGACCCGCGGCTGTGCCCCGGCGGCGTTGCCGAACTGCGCAAAACCGTTGCCGCACTGCGCGCCGAAGGGATCGGCGTGATCCTCGACATCGTACTCAATCACAGCGGCGAGTCCGACGTGCTCGGGCCGGTCCTGTCGCTGCGCGGGCTGGACGACGGAGCCTATGCCAAAGCGTCTGACGGCAGACTGATCAACGACACTGGATGCGGCAACACCCTTGACTTCGGCAATCCCGCGGTGCGCCAACTGGCGCTCGATAGCCTGCGGCACTTCGTCCGCCACTGCGGCGTTGACGGCTTCCGCTTCGATCTCGCCCCGATCCTCGCAAGAAGCCCGGGCTTTGCCGCCGATGCTCCGATCTTTGCCGAGATTGCCGCCGATCCACTCCTGGCCGACCGCGTCATGATCGCCGAGCCTTGGGACGTTGGCCCCGGCGGGTACCAACTGGGGAGTTTCCCGCCGGGCTGGCTCGAATGGAACGACAGGTATCGCGATGACGTGCGCCGGTTCTGGAAAGGCGAGGCTGGCGTTGACGTGCTGGCCACGCGCGTTGCCGGTTCCTCCGATCTGTTCGGGAAAGACTGCCGCTCGGTCAACTTCCTGGCCGCGCACGACGGCTTCACGCTGGCCGACACCTTGGCCTACGAGCACCGCCACAACAACGCCAACGGCGAGGACAATCGCGACGGACACAGCGAGAACTTCAGCTGGAACAACGGCGCCGAGGGCATGACCGAAGATCCGGAAGTCCTCGCCCGGCGCTCTGCCTTTGCCCGCGCCATGCTCGGCACGCTGTTCGTTTCGACCGGAACGATCATGCTGACCGCCGGGGACGAGTTCGGCCGCAGCCAGCTCGGCAACAACAACGCCTATGCGCAGGACAATGCGATCACCTGGATCGACTGGGAAGGCCGTGACCGCGACCTCGAGAGCTTTGTCTTCGGATTGGCCGCGTGGCGCAACGAACGATCGAGCGCATTTGTGCGCTTCTCAGAAAACGGCCAATGGCGTCGGCTGGATGGGGCGCCCATGCATCCGGGAGACTGGGAATGGCCGCAGACCCGCGGATTCTCGTGGGAAGGCCCGGACTATTGCCTTCTTATAGACCGGACCGGACCGAACGCCGGTCCGGCCTGATCATCATGCCCCCAGACGGCGCAATGCGCGGTCGGGGTGAAAGGAGCCGAGCGGCACGCGCTCACCGCTTTCCAGCGTGACCGGCCTGGGCAGGAGCTGGTTCAGCAGCAGCCGACCAAACGTCCATTCACCGAGGCGGGATTCAGCATTGATGTGCCCGACCTCACCTGCGTCGGCGAAGCGGCTGCCCCACGCCTGGGCGAGCTGGCGGGCCTGCCCGATGCCCATGTAAGGATCGTTCCTGCTGGCGACGAGGATCGACGGGAACGGCAGCTCTCCATGCGGGAACGGCGCAAAACGGGTAAGCCGACGGTCGATCGGGCGAACTTCGACATCGGGCGGGGCAACGAGCAATGCGCCCAGAACCCTTCCGTCTGCAGGTTTTTCGAACTCGGCCCACCAGGCGACCGCCAGGCAGCCCAGGCTGTGAGCGACTAGCACGACCGGACGATCGGCCTTGTGCACGGCGAGGTTGATCTTGTTGACCCAGGTATTGCGATGCGGGTCGTCCCACAGGCCGAGATCAATGCGCTCGCAATCGGGCAGGTCCTGCTCCCACTGCGATTGCCAGTGGCCGGGGCCGCTGTTGCCGAGGCCGGGAACGGTAAGGACAAGCGGGTCCTGCCCCGCGAACGAGCGTTGGTGAGTCATGTGCTGTCTCCAGAAAAGGAAGGCCGGTCGACTCGGATTACGTCCCGACATTCAGCAGAGATAACTCAACTAATTTGATAGACAAGAGGTGTGCGCCGGATTGCAGGCCGTTTGCGTCAGACTGATTACGCGCCTTTGGAGCTTCGTGCGCGGCGGAAGGCTGTGGTGGTCTGCCCGGTCCGCGCCTTGAAGAAGCGGGCGAAATAGGCCGGGTCGGCAAAGCCCAAGGCATAGGCGATCTGCGCCGCACTGGCCCCCGAGAAGGCAAGATTGCGGCGAGCTTCGAGGACCAGGCGATCATGCACGATCTCGGCAGGCGGCTTTCCGACCAGCGCTCGCGTGGCGCGGGTCAAGGTTGACGTGGTCGTGCCCAATCGGGCGGCGTAGTCGGCAACGGGCAGATGCTCGCGATAGTGCCGCTCGACCAGTGCCCTGAAGCGGGCGACAAGGGGTTCGCGCCCATCGGCCGGCGCATCGAGGTTGCCTGTGCCCGCTTCGATGGCCGTGGCAAGGATAAGCGCGACCTGGGCCAGCAGTGTCGGGCCGACCTGATCCTCCTGCCCCAGGCGCTGGCCAAGATCCCCCAGCAACCATGCAAGGCGCTGGAGTATCAGGGGGTGGGCGGCGAGTGATATAGCCAAGGCACTGCCGCCAAGCGCTTCCATGCTGCCGAGCAAGCCCCTGAGACGCGGATCGTTGGCGAGGTCGGCAGCGACGGACAACACCCAGCCTTCGGCACCTGCATCAAAGCGGAAGGCGTGCACGCAGGCGGGCGGGACGATCACCAGAACCGGAGCTGCGAAGCTCTGGACAGCGCACTCCCCATGCAATTCGCTGCCGCCGTTCTCCACCACCAGCAATTGCAGCATGTGGGGATGCGCGTGGGGATCGATTGTCCAATCGCGCAAGGTGGCACGATCGCGGATGCGTTCGAGATGGACGAACTCCGGCGGCAGGGAAATCCCCTCCTCACCGTAGAGCGTGTAGCGACTGAAGCCTTCCTTCCGCATCTGCCGCAATCTCGCAGGCTGCGCGAAAAGTGCAAGTTTTTGCGCGCGCGGTGCGTCGCGCCATTTGCGCTTTGCATGCAGCATCAATCAGGAGAGGAGACCTGTCATGGCTACCGTCATCGAGCGGCCCGCGTTTCGCTTTGACCCATATTCCCCGGCAACCGATGCCGATCCGTTCCCGGCCTACAAGATGTTGCGCGATGAATACCCTTGCTTCTGGTCCGAAGAGGCCGGGAAGTGGGTGCTCTCGCGCTATTCCGATGTGCTCAACGCGCTGCAGGACTGGCGAACCTATTCCTCCGCGCAGGGCAACCTGGTGGACGAGTTTCCGGGCCGCGCCGGATCGACGCTGGGCTCCAGCGATCCGCCGCGCCACGACCGCCTGCGGGCGCTGATCCAGTCGGCAGTGACCAAGCGCGCGCTGGAGCACATCGTCGAGCCTGCGAGGGCAGCGGCCCGCGCGCATCTGGCCGCGATTGCCGACAAGCCGGTGTTCGACCTTGTCGGAGACTATACCTCGAAGCTGACGGTGGACCTGCTGTTCTACCTGTTCGCACTGCCCGAGGAGAACGCCGACCTCGTGCGGCACAACGCCGTGCTGATGGTGCAGACCGATCCGGTGACGCGCAAGAAGGGACCGGAACACCTCGCCGCGTTCCACTGGATGGCGGACTATGCGGAAAAGCTGGTGGCGGCGCGCAAGGCCAACCCGGGCGATGACTTGCTTTCGAACTTCATCACCGCCGAGATCGACGGCGAGAAGCTGCTCGACAAGGAAGTGCAGCTGACGGTCACCACGCTGATCATGGCCGGGATCGAGAGCCTTTCGGGCTTCATGGCGATGTTCGGGTTGAACCTCGCCGATTACCCGGAGGCGCGGCGCGCGCTGGTCGCCGACCCTTCGCTGATCCCGGACGCGATCGAGGAATCGCTGCGGTTCAACACATCGGCGCAGCGCTTCAAGCGGACGCTGACACGGGACGTGGAATTGCACGGGCAGGTCATGAAGGCGGGCGATGCGGTGATCCTCGCCTATGGCTCGGCCAATCGCGACGAGCGGATGTTCGACAATCCGGACGTCTACGACATTACCCTCAAGGCGAAGCGGCACCTCGGGTTCGGCGGCGGCGTCCATGCCTGCCTAGGTTCGATGATCGGGCGGCTGGCGACGCAGATTGCCTACGAGGAACTGCTCAAGGTCGTGCCGGACTTCACCCGGGTGGATGAGAAGCTCGACTGGGTTTCATCCTCGAACTTCCGCAGTCCGAAAGCGCTGCGGCTGAAGAAGGCGGGCTAAGCTAACCCGGCGGCTCGGCAGGTGGCGGGTCATGCACGACTCGTCGCAAGGCCGGGCCGCCCCTCTTGCAGATGTGATGTACCGCATACATTTTGAGGCCCAATGGACGATAACCGGGGTCTCGCATAATGGTTCCTGATCGGCGCCAATTTTTGGGCGCCATGGTTGCAACGCTGGGTAGCATGGCGGTTTCGGGCCAGCCGGCGATGGCAGTAACACCTGTGAAAGAGCCGGAAGTCTCGCCGTTCGCCCGGCCGACGCCGCCGTTGCTGGTGCAACGCGCGATTGCCGCGCTTGATGCGCATGGCGCGCATATCCGCCATCGTGATCTCGTCGGTCTGGTCGATTTCGGCAAGGCCTCGCGCGAGGCTCGCTTCCATCTTGTCGATGTCGCAGGCGGCAAGCTCGTCTCCTCGCACCTCGTCTCGCACGGCAGCGGATCGGATCCGGCGAACAGCGGCTGGGTACAGCGGTTTTCGAACGCCTATGGCTCCAACGCCTCGAGCCCCGGCGCTTTCCTCACCGGCGTGACCTATTACGGCAAGCATGGCCGTTCGCGCCGCCTGATCGGGCTTGAAGACGCCAACAGCGCCGCGCTCGAGCGCGGTATCGTGATCCACGCGGCGAGCTATGTCAGCGAGGACATGGCCGCAACGCAAGGCCGCATCGGACGGAGCCAGGGCTGCTTCGCGTTTTCGAACAGCGACATCAGCGGCGTGCTCGAGCGGCTGGGCGAAGGGCGCCTGCTCTACGCCGTCAAGTAAACGCGGCGCGCGCGGCTTCGGCCAGCGCACTGCCTTCTTCGACCAGATCCGGACGCTCGCGCGCAGCGATCAGCACGATGGTGCGCCGGAAATCGTAATCGGCCAGCGCCACCGCGACGACGCCGTCCCGGGCGAGTGACTGCGGCGCGGTCGTCACGCCCATTCCGACCCTCACCATCTCGATGCAGCGATCGTCGTTGGACGAGCGCAGGAAGAAGGGCGGGCGCACGCCGCGCTGGGTGAACCAGCGGCTGGTCTCGCCGAGGATTTCGCAGGAGCGGCGGGCGATCATAGTTTCCGCGGCAACGTCGCTGGCGTCGAGCAAACTCGCTCCGGCAAGGGCATGTCCTTCGGGCAGGAGCAGGCGATAGCCTTCCTCCAGCAGCGGCAGCGAAGGCCTGTCCGCGTCTTCCGGCCGCATCAGCGTCAGAATGGCGTCGACCTGCCCCTCGCCCAGCTTGCGGCGCAGTTCCGCATCAGTGCCTTCGGCCATGGTCAGCGGCTGCGGTCCGGCATGGCGGCGGGCAAGACTGGAAAGCGCAAGCGTGGTGATCGAGGGCAGGACTCCGAGCCGCAAGGGGCTGAGCGGCACGGGCGCTTCGGCAAAGGCGGCTTCGGCTGCGCGGAATTCCCGCTCGATGGCACGCGCGTGATTGACCAGCCGCGCGCCTGCTTCGGTCAGGCGGACCTGCCGCCGCTCGCGCAGGAACAGCCGCGTTCCGGCAAGGCGCTCAAGCTCGGCAATGGCGGCGGACAATGTCGGCTGCGAGATTGCCAGACGCTCGGCCGCACGGGTAAAATTCCCGGTCTCGACCACGGCCAGGAACTGCCGGAGATGGGTGCGCTTCATCATAGGAAAAACCTATCGCAAACCCCGATGTAAATCAATTTTGAGCGATGGTTCTACGATGGTATCCTTCGCCCCGACAAGTTTGCAGAGGATGCCCAAGATGCGCGCCACGCCCGATTTCGACTTCGGCCTGACCGAAAGCGCCCTGATGATCCGCGAGGCTGCGGGTCGCTTTGCCGACGAGCAGATTGCGCCTCTCGCCGCCGAGATCGACCGCAACGACCGCTTCCCGCGCGAGCTGTGGGAGCCGATGGGTGCGCTGGGCCTGCACGGCATCACGGTCGAGGAAGAGTTCGGCGGACTGGGCCTCGGCTATCTCGATCACGTCATTGCGGTCGAGGAAGTCAGCCGCGCATCGGGCTCGGTCGGCCTGTCCTATGGCGCGCACTCGAACCTGTGCGTCAACCAGATCCGCCGCTGGGGCAATGACGAGCAGAAGGCGAAGTACCTGCCCAAGCTGATCTCCGGTGAACATGTCGGCAGCCTCGCGATGTCGGAAGCGGGCGCCGGGTCGGACGTCGTTTCGATGAAGCTGCGTGCCGAACCGGTTGCAGGCGGCTTCCGCCTCAACGGCACCAAGTTCTGGATCACCAACGGCACTTATGCCGATACGCTGGTGGTCTATGCCAAGACCTCGCCCGAAGCGGGCAGCCGCGGCATTACCTCGTTCCTGATCGAGAAGGACATGGCCGGAATCTCGATCGGGCAGAAGATCGACAAGATGGGCCTGCGCGGCTCGCCCACCTGCGAGCTGGTGTTCGACGACTGCTTTGTGCCGGAAGAGAACGTGATGGGTCCGCTCCACGGTGGTGTCGGCGTGCTCATGAGCGGGCTCGATTACGAGCGCGTGGTGCTGGCCGGAATGCAGATCGGCATCATGCAGGCCTGTCTCGACACGGTCATCCCCTATGTGCGCGAGCGCAAGCAGTTCGGCCAACCGATCGGCACCTTCCAGCTGATGCAGGCGAAGGTCGCCGACATGTACGTCGCCATCCAGTCGGCTCGCGCTTATGTCTATGCCGTGGCCAAGGCTTGCGACGCCGGGCAGACCACGCGCTTTGACGCTGCGGGCGCGATCCTGCTCGCCAGCGAGAATGCCTTCCGCGTTTCGGGCGAAGCGGTACAGGCGCTGGGCGGCGCGGGCTATACCAAGGACTGGCCGGTGGAACGTTACCTGCGCGACGCCAAGTTGCTGGACATTGGTGCCGGAACCAATGAAATCCGCAGGATGCTGATCGGTCGTGAGCTTATTGGAGCGCGCTGATCTGCAGACGATAACAATCTTGCGGAGAGAACCATGCGCCTGAAAGCTTTCCTTGCCTGTGCTGCCCTGCTCGGGATCGCCAACCCGGCGATGGCCCGGATGGAGAAGGCGACCGTTCACAGCGCCGCAGTCGAAGGCAATCTAGAGGGCAATTCGGCCGATCGCACGGTCTACGTGTTCCTGCCGGACAGCTATGACAAGTCCAAGGGCCGGCGCTATCCGGTCGTCTATTTCCTGCATGGGTATAATTCGACCGCAGACCAGTACGTCGAGCGCAATGACTTCGATGCCGCGCTGAAGGCCTCTGGCACGGAAGCAATCATTGTCGTGCCCGACAGCATGACCAAGTGGGGCGGTTCGATGTATTCGAACTCTCCCACGGTCGGAAACTTCGAGGACTTCATCGCCGAAGACCTGGTGGCGTGGACCGACAAGCACTTTCGCACGATCCCTTCGCGCGAGGCGCGCGGCCTTTCCGGGCATTCCATGGGCGGCTACGGCACGCTGAAGCTCGGCATGAAGCGCGCAGACGTGTTCGGCGCGCTTTACGCGATGAACCCGTGCTGCCAGATTCCGCGCCCGGCATCTTCAGCCGATCCGAAGTACGAAGGCTGGTCGGTCGATCAGGCACTGACGGCGGACTGGATGAGCCGGGGCAACTTCGCGGTGGCCACGGCCTGGTCACCCAATCCCACCAAGCCTCCGTTCTATGCCGATTTGGGCACCAGCGATGGCAAGGTGAACGATCTGGTCATCGCCAAATGGGCCGCAAATTCGCCCGTAGCGATGGCTTCACAGTACCTCCCCTCGCTGCGCCGCATGAGCGGCATCGCCATCGATACCGGCGATACCGACTTCGTGCGCGCTGACGATGAACTGATCCACGAAACCCTGACCCGGTTCGGCATAGCGCACGACTGGGAAATCTATGTGGGCGACCACGGCAACCGGGTGAAGGAGCGTTTCCGCACGCATGTGCTGCCCTTCTTCTCCAAGCACCTGAAAGGCAGCACGCGTTGAGCGCACCGGTCCTCTCCAGCAACGTCGATCTGAACTCTGACCAAGCCAGAGCCCGCGCGTCGCACAACCGGGCCTTGGCTCGGGAGCTGCGTGAGCGGGTGGCAAAGGCCGCGCTGGGTGGTGACGAGCGCAGCCGAGAACGCCACGTATCGCGCGGGAAACTGCTCCCGCGCGACCGCGTTGAGCGCCTGCTCGATCCGGGCTCGCCGTTCCTCGAAATCGGCCAGCTTGCCGCCAACGGGATGTACGGAGACGAGGTGCCCGGCGCAGGCATCATCGCGGGCATTGGCCGTGTATCGGGCCGCAATTGCATGGTCTTTGCGAATGACGCGACGGTAAAGGGTGGTACCTACTTCCCGATGACGGTAAAGAAGCACCTGCGCGCGCAGGAGATTGCACAGGAGAACCGGCTGCCCTGCATCTACCTCGTCGACAGTGGCGGCGCCAACCTGCCCAACCAGGCCGAGGTCTTCCCTGACCGCGACCATTTCGGCCGGTTCTTTTACAATCAGGCGAACATGAGCGCGCGGGGCATCCCGCAGATTGCCAGCGTGATGGGGTCCTGCACCGCCGGCGGAGCCTATGTGCCGGCCATGTCCGACGAAACGGTGATCGTGCGCGAACAGGGGACGATCTTCCTTGCGGGCCCTCCGCTGGTGAAGGCGGCGACGGGTGAGGAAATCACCGCCGAAGCGCTGGGTGGCGGAGACCTCCACGCACGCAAGTCTGGTGTGGTCGATCATCTTGCCGACAATGACGAGCATGCGCTGACAATCGTGCGCGACATCGTATCGCACCTGGGCGCTCCCGCGAAGGCGGGAGCCTCAGTCGGTGGCGCGCTACGGCCTGAGGCCCCCGCCTTCGCGGGGGCGCGGGCACCCTTGTATCCTGCGGAAGAGCTGTACTCGATCATCCCCGAGGACGTGCGCGCTCCATACGACGTCCACGAGGTGATCGCGCGGATCGTCGACGGTAGCGAGTTTCACGAGTTCAAGGCGCTCTATGGCACCACGTTGGTCTGCGGCTTTGCCCATATCCACGGGGCACCGGTGGCGATCCTTGCCAACAACGGCGTGCTGTTTTCGGAAAGCGCGCAGAAGGGGGCGCACTTCATCGAACTGGCCTGCCAACGCCGGATCCCGCTGCTATTCCTGCAGAATATCTCTGGCTTCATGGTCGGCGGCAAGTACGAGGCGGAGGGCATCGCCAAGCACGGCGCCAAGCTGGTAACCGCAGTGGCGACAGCGCAGGTGCCCAAGATCACCGTGCTGATAGGCGGCAGCTTCGGCGCAGGCAACTACGGCATGTGTGGCCGAGCCTATCAGCCGCGCTTCCTGTTCACCTGGCCCAATGCGCGCATCAGCGTGATGGGTGGCGAGCAGGCGGCAAGCGTTCTGGCGACGGTGCACCGCGATGCGGACAAGTGGACGCCTGAGGAAGCCGAAGCCTTCAAGGCGCCGATCCGCCAGAAGTACGAGGACGAGGGCAATCCCTACTACGCCACGGCACGGCTGTGGGACGATGGCGTGATCGACCCGGTGCAGACGCGCGACGTGGTGGGGCTGGCGCTGGAGGCTTGTCTGGAAGCGCCGATTGCCGATGCTCCGCGCTTTGGCGTGTTCAGGATGTGATGGAGGCGAATGCAATGATCAAATCCCTCCTCATCGCCAATCGCGGCGAAATCGCCTGTCGGGTTATCCGGACTGCACGCCGCTTGGGCATTCGCACGGTGGCGGTCTATTCCGATGCCGATGCCAAGGCGCTGCATGTTCGCTCGGCAGACGAAGCCGTGCACATCGGCCCGTCGCCTGCGCGCGAGAGCTACCTTCTGGCTGAGAAGATCATCGCGGCGGCCAAGGCGACCGGAGCGGAGGCGATCCATCCCGGCTATGGCTTCCTTTCGGAGAATGCCGAGTTCGCGCAGGCGGTGCTGGATGCGGGGCTGGTCTGGGTCGGGCCGAAGCCTGCCTCGATTACGGCGATGGGCCTCAAGGATGCGGCCAAGGCGCGCATGATCGCGGCGGGCGTGCCGGTGACGCCGGGGTATCTCGGCGAGGACCAGACGCCTGAGCGCCTGCAGGCCGAGGCTGATGCCATCGGCTATCCGGTGCTGATCAAGGCCGTCGCCGGTGGCGGCGGCAAGGGCATGCGGCGGGTTGAAAGCTCTGCCGACTTTGCCGAGGCGCTGGCCTCGTGTCGGCGTGAGGCGGCGTCCTCGTTCGGCGATGATCGCGTGCTGATCGAGAAGTACATCCTCTCGCCCCGGCACATCGAAGTGCAGGTCTTCGGCGATGCCCATGGCAATGTCGTCCACCTGTTCGAGCGCGATTGTTCACTGCAGCGGCGGCACCAGAAGGTGATCGAGGAAGCACCTGCCCCCGGCATGGACGAGACCACGCGCGAAGCGGTCTGCGCTGCCGCCGTCCGCGCGGCCAAGGCCGTGGACTACGAGGGCGCGGGCACCATCGAGTTTATCGCCGATGGCAGTGAAGGCCTGCGCGCCGACCGCATCTGGTTCATGGAAATGAACACGCGCCTGCAGGTCGAGCATCCGGTGACCGAAGAAATCACCGGCGTCGATCTGGTCGAATGGCAACTGCGTGTTGCCAGCGGCGAGCCGCTGCCCAAGCGACAGGACGAACTCTCGATAAACGGTTGGGCCATGGAAGCGCGGCTCTATGCCGAAGATGCCACCAAGGGCTTTCTGCCCAGTATCGGCCGCGTGGAGGACTTCCACTTCAATCAGTATCAGGCGCGCATTGACACCGGTGTTGAAGCCGGGGCGGAGATTTCGCCGTTCTACGACCCCATGATCGCCAAGGTGATCGTGCACCGCGAGACGCGTGCCGAGGCCATAGCGGGCCTGCGCGAGACGCTGGACGACGGCGTGGTCGGCCCGCTGATCACCAATAGCGGGTTCCTGTGGCGCTTGCTGGGGCACACTGCGTTCGAAACCGGGGTGGTCGATACCGGACTGATCGAACGCAATCTCGAAAGCCTCACCACCCGTCCGGAACCGACGTCCGAAGCGCTTGGGCTTGCGGCGATGCGGCTGGTCGGCACGCCGGGCGACAGTCCGTGGACCAGCCAATCAGGCTTCCGCATGAATGCCGCCGCACGGCGCGAAGTTCATCTGGCAGACCAGTTCGGACGGGCCTTCATTGTCGAAATGCCTGAGGAGCCGGCGGTCGACTACTGGCCGGGGGAACCCGTCACAAGCATCGACGAAGGTGGCGAGCGCTTCCTTGTGCAACTTGCCAGAACTGAAGGCGGCGCTGGGGGCGCCGCATCGGATGGCGCGATCATCGCCCCCATGCCCGGCAAGGTCATTTCGGTGGACGTCGCGCCCGGTGAGTCCGTCACCAAGGGCCAGAAGCTCATGGTGCTCGAAGCGATGAAGATGGAGCATGCCCTGACCGCGCCGTTCGATGGCGTGGTGGAGGAGCTGAACGCCGTGGCCGGGGCGCAGGTTCAGGTCGAGGCGCCGCTGGCGCAGATCAAGAAGGCGGAAGGCTGATGGCGGGCAAGTACTTCGACGAGTGGCGAATCGGCGACCGAATCGAGCACGAGATTCGCAGGACCGTGACCGAGACGGATAACCTGCTGTTTTCAACCATGACCCACAACCCGCAGCCTCTCCACATCGATGTGGAAGCGGCCAAGGAAAGCGAGTTCGGGCAGATTCTCGTGAACGGTACTTTCACTTTCGCCCTAATGGTTGGCCTGTCGGTCGGTGACACCACGCTCGGAACGCTGGTGGCCAATCTGGGCTACGACAAACTGGTGATGCCGGCGCCGGTGTTCATCGGCGACACGATGCGCGCAACCAGTGAAGTTGTTGATTTGCGAGAAAGTAAATCGCGACCGGAGGCCGGCATCACCACGTTTAGGCATGAACTCTTGAACCAGCGCGGCGAGGTTGTCTGCCGCTGCCTGCGCTCTGCGCTGCTCAAGAAACGGCCGTAATCTGCAGACCCATTTGGTCATTTTGGAGCCAATAATCGTGGTAAATATCAATTTAATTAAGAATATTTCATTTCAGTAAACCGGCTGCCCCCAAATCATGAACAAGGGCAGCGGTTTTCGGGACCGATGAAAACTGCCTGTCCAGGGACAAACTTCGGGGGCATTCACAAATGATGGACGGAAAGAAGTGGCTTCTTGCCACAGGAATTGCTGCGGGCTTGATTCTGCCGACTGCAGCCAGCGCAGGAACACGTGCGAGCCCGCCGATTGTGGTGGCGGCCTCACCCAGCAACGGAAATCCGGCGCCGGGACCGAAGAACGGCTTCCCGCCCAGCCCTGGCCTCGAGATTGCCAAGATCAAGGCCAACGAGAACGCGGCCTTCAAGCGCAAGAGCGCGGGCACCTGAATCAAATCGAAAAGTAACTTTCGGCGCCCCGTCAGTCAGTCTGGCGGGGCGCTTTTGCATCGGGGCAACGTGAAAGCCGCTCACGCAGGGCGTCCAGCACCCAGGCGCGCGCTGGGCCGATTGGACAATCTCGCCGCCACAAGGCGTGAAAGCGATAGGCCATGCCTGGTGCTTCCGGCAGGGCCAGTCGCTTGAGCTTTCCACTGGCGAGATCAGCATTGATCAAGTGGCGAGGCATGTTGCCCCAGCCAATTCCTTCACGGAGCAAGGCATGGCGCGCACCAAGGTCTCCCAACCGCCATGTGCTCGCCGCGAAAACCGAGAAGTCCCTCCCCTGCGTCAGGTTCGACCGATCGGTCAGTACCAGCTGGCGATGCTTGCGCACTTCGCCTGGCGGGATTTTGGCCATGCGGGCCAAGGGGTGATCGGGCGCTGCAACGGGAAGCAGTTCAACCTCTCCGATCGCTTCGCGCTCAAGGTCAGGCAAGGCCACAAGATCCGGCCCCGAGATGCCTAGCTCCGCGCGCCCATCCACCACCAGCGCTGCAATCGCACCCAATGTCTCCACAAAAAGCCGCATTTGCACCGTAGGAAAAAGCGCCTGAAACTCGCGAAGCACTTCCGCAATGAGATGCGTCGGGAACATCACGTCGATGGCCAAGCCGAGTTCGGCTTCGAGGCCCTGGTTGAAGTTGCGAACCCCCGCGATCAACGCATCGACATCGTCGGTTACGGCACGCGCGTGGGCCAGCATCGCTTTCCCCGCGGGCGTCAGCACCGGCTTCTTCGATCCTTCGCGATCGAACAGCGTCACGCCGAGCTGCGACTCCAGCGTGACGATGCCGTAGCTCACCACGGAGATCGCCCGCCCAAGCTTGCGCGCGGCGCCATTGAAGCTGCCCTCGTCGACCACGGCGAGGAACAGGCGCAGCTGGTCAAGGGTTGGCTGGCCGACGTCCAAGAGAAACCCTTTCAAGAAATTCGAACATTCTGATTTATCTTATCGGGATATTCCGAATAACCTGCAAGGCCTATCTACACCCCAACAGGACGGACCCCAAGCCGCCCGTTTGGAGAAATCGCCATGACCCAGACTGCCAACACGACCGCTACAAAGGCTCACATCGAACTGCGCCCCTTCGCCTCGATCGGCGCGGCGAACCACGGCTGGCTCGATGCACACCACCACTTCTCGTTCGGCGGATACCACGATCCGGCACGCGTCCATTGGGGTGCGTTGCGCGTATGGAACGACGACCGCATCGCGCCGAAGAGCGGCTTCCCCACCCATCCGCACAGCGACATGGAGATCATCACATACGTGACCAAGGGCGCGATCACCCATCGTGACAGCCTGGGCAACGAAGGCCGCACCGAAGCGGGTGACGTGCAGGTCATGTCGGCAGGCACGGGCATCGCCCACTCGGAATTCAATCTGGAAGACGAGGAAACCCGCCTATTCCAGATCTGGATCATCCCCGATCGCCGGGGCCACGCGCCAAGCTGGGGTGCCCGGCCGTTCCCCAAGGATAGCCGGGAAGGCAAGTTCGTTCCCCTCGCCTCGGGCATCGCTGGTGACACCGATGTGCTGACGATCAATGCGAACGCCCGCGTTCTGGGCGCGACGGTGAAGGCCGGCGAAACGGTCCGCTACGAACTGACCGAAGGCCGCCACGCCTATCTTGTTCCTGCCAAGGGCAAGATACGCATCGGCGAAATCGAAGCCAATGCCCGTGATGGCGTTGCCATTACCGGGGTGACCGAGATCGTCATTACCGCTCTCGAGGAAGCCGAACTGGTGCTCGTCGACGCGGCCTGACCGTGACCGAACTGTTTTCTCACATTCCCCAATTACGACTGTTGCAAAGGACCGATCCCATGACTTCCCTCGCTCTCGAGACGCGCGGCGGCTCATCCACCACTTCTGACCTGCTGGCGGCGGCCGGCCGCGTCTTTCTCGCGGTGATCTTCGTGCTGAGCGGTGTTTCCAAGCTTGCCGATCCGACTGGCACGATCGCCTACATCACCAGCGCGGGCCTGCCTGCCCCCAGCCTTGCCTATGGCGCTGCCGTGGCGGTGGAACTTGTCGGCGGCCTGCTGTTGATCGCCGGCATCCGCACCCGCATCGTTGCTTCGGCCATAGCTGCATTCAGCCTTGCCGCCGCCTTCGGCTTCCACGCCAACCTGGCTGACCAGAACCAGTTCATCCACTTTTTCAAGAACGTGGCGCTGGCCGGTGGCCTTTTGCAGGTGACCGCTTTCGGCTCGGGCCGCTTCGGCTTCGACCGCCGCTGAAACTTACCCCCGCGGGCCGGAGTGCAGTTGCGCTCCGGCCCTACCCCCTTATCTCTCTCCAACCTCTCCCAAGGAGCATTCAATGACCCGTACCGCTTCCCCCAGCGTCCTGCCGATCATCGTCGATCGTTGGAGCCCCCGCGCGTTCGACGGCTCGGCCGTGCCGCAGTCTGACCTTGACGTGATCTTCGAAGCCGCAGGTCTTGCCGCCAGCGCCTACAATTACCAGCCCTGGCGCTTTGCCTATGCCCACAAGGGCGATGCAAACTTCGACGCGTTCCTCTCGGCACTGGTGCCCTTCAACCAGAGCTGGGCCAAGGATGCGGGCGTGCTCGTTTTCGCCGTGTCCGACGAATTCATGCGCAGCGACAAGGGCAACAACCCCAACCACAGCCACAGCTTCGATACCGGTGCGGCATGGGCCAATGCGGCACTGCAGGCCCTGCACCTTGGTTATCACACCCACGGCATGACCGGCGTCGACTTTGCCAAGGCTGCCGAAGTGCTCAACCTGCCGGAAGGCTATCGCGTGGAAATGGCTTTCGTGATCGGCAAGCAAGGCGACAAGTCGCAGTTGCCCGAAATGCTCCAAGAGCGCGAAGTGGTGAGCGACCGCAAGCCGGTGAGCGAAATCGCTTTCGCCGGGCCGTTCACGGCATAAGCACAAGTGGCGCCGCCCGCGCGATTTCGCTAGGGCGGCGCCATGCTTCGTATCAATGAACTGAAACTGCCCCTCGATCACGCTGCCGAAGATCTTCCGGCGGCGATCTGCGCACGTCTGGACATCGCGCCAGCAGACCTCACGCGATACCAGATCTTCCGTCGTGGCAACGATGCCCGCAAGAAGCACGCGATCCTGCTGACTTACGTGGTCGATTGCGTCGTGGCGAACGAGGCCGAAGTGCTCGCCCGCTTTGCGGACGACCAGAACGTGAAGCTCACGCCTGACACCTCCTACAAGTTCCCGGTCATGGCCCCCGAAGGCTGGGATGGTGAGCGCCCGGTTGTCATCGGGGCGGGCCCGTGCGGATTGCTGGCTGCGCTGATCCTCGCGCAGATGGGCCTGAAGCCGATCATCATCGAGCGCGGCAAGGCGGTGCGCGAACGCACGAAGGACACTTGGGGCTTGTGGCGGCGCTCGGTGCTGGAGCCGGAATCGAACGTGCAGTTCGGCGAAGGTGGCGCTGGTACGTTTTCCGACGGCAAACTCTACAGCCGCATCAAGGACCCGCGCCATCTCGGGCGCAAGGTGCTGGTGGAGTTCGTCAAGGCTGGCGCGCCGGAGGACATCCTTACCGAAGCCCACCCGCACATCGGCACCTTCCGCCTCGTCACCATGGTCATGTCGATGCGCGAGACGATCGAAAGCCTTGGCGGTGAATACCGCTTCCAGACCCGCGTGGAAGACTTCGAGATCGAGACTGCCGCCGATGGCACACGCCGGATTGCGGGCCTGCACCTGTCGGACGGCTCGTTCCTGCCCGCGCGCCACGTCATCATGGCAGTCGGCCATTCCGCGCGCGACACCTTCCAGGTACTGTACGATCGTGGCGTCCACATCGAAGCCAAACCCTTCGCCATTGGCGTGCGCATCGAGCACCCGCAAAGCTGGATCGACACTGCGCGTTATGGACCGAGCGCGGGCAACAAGATCCTCGGCCCTGCCGCCTATTCGATCTCGCACAAGTGCAAGAACGGGCGCACGGTCTACTCCTTCTGCATGTGCCCGGGCGGGCGCGTCGTTGCCGCGACCAGCGAAGAGGGCCGCGTCGTCACCAACGGCATGAGCCAGTATTCGCGCGCCGAGTTCAATGCGAACTCGGGCATTGTCGTCGATATCGATCCGAGCAAGGATTACCCCGGCGGACCGATGGCGGGCATGGCTTTCCAGCGTCACTGGGAAAGCCTCGCCTTCGAAGCGGGTGGGCGCAACTACATGGCGCCGGGCCAGAAGCTGGGCGACTTCCTTGCCGGCCGTCCTTCCACGGAGTTCGGCAGCGTTAGCCCGAGCTACAAGCCCGGCGTGCACCTGACCGAACTCAAAAAGTGCCTGCCCGACTACGTGATCGAATCCATTCGTGAGGCCCTGCCCGCGTTCGGTCGCATGGTCCCGGGCTATGACCACCCTGACGTGGTGATGACCGGTGTGGAAACGCGCACGTCTTCCCCGGTGCGCATAACGCGCGGCAAGGATTGCCAGAGCCTAAACACACGCGGCCTCTACCCTGCCGGCGAAGGCGCAGGCTATGCCGGCGGCATCCTTTCGGCCGCGGTCGACGGGATCAAGGTCGCCGAGGCCCTCGCCACCGAACTCCTCGCGTGAACGCCGCCAACTACGACGCGATCATCCTCGGCGCGGGCGCGGCGGGGCTGATGGCTGCGCTGACCGCAGGCCAACGCGGGCGGCGCGTGCTGCTTGTCGATCATGCCGACGAGCCAGGCAAGAAGATCCTGATCTCGGGCGGCGGGCGGTGCAACTTCACCAACATCCACACTGCCGCCGACCGCTACATTTCCGAAAACCCGCACTTCGCGCGATCGGCCTTGGCTCGCTACACGCCTGCAGGCTTCATCGGGATGGTCAATCGCCACGGCATCGCATGGCATGAGAAGACGCTTGGCCAATTGTTCTGCGACGGCTCAGCACGGCAGATCGTGGACATGCTGATGGCAGAGTGCCGCGATGGCGGGGTGACGTTCGCCTTTGGCCAGAGCGTGAGCACGGTCGATCATGCCGACGGCCTGTACCGCGTGACCATCGATGGCCGTGATCATCACGCCCCTGCCCTGATCCTGGCGACAGGGGGCCTGTCCATCCCGAAGATGGGAGCGACGGGTTTCGCATTCGAAATCGCCCGCAAGTTTGGTCTGGCCGTGGTGCAGACCCGCCCCGCCCTCGTGCCCTTCACCCTGGGTGAGGACGAGGCGCTGTTCCGTTCGCTCTCGGGCGTTTCGACCGACGTCGTCACGCACTGGGGCAAGACAGCGTTTCGCGAAGCGGCGTTGTTCACGCACAAGGGCCTGTCTGGCCCTGCCATGCTGCAGATTTCCTCATACTGGCAGCACCGCACGCCAATTGCCGTCAACTTCCTGCCCGAAGAGGGCGCCGACTGGCTGATCGAGGAAAAGCGCAATCGCCCCCGCGCGGCTTTCCGCTCGGCTCTTGCCCGCCGACTGCCGGAACGGCTTGCAGAAGCGCTTGGCAGCCGGCTTGGCCTGGAGGGCGAGCTTTCTGGCATGAAAGACGCTGACTTGCGCAAGGCCCAGCAGCAACTCGCGCGCTGGCCGTTCAATCCGAACGGCACCGAAGGCTATGCCAAGGCGGAAGTCACCGCCGGCGGCGTTTCCACCCGCGCGCTGAATCAGAAGACCATGGCTGCAGCAAAAGTGCCCGGCCTTCACGCCATTGGCGAGGCCGTGGATGTCACCGGGTGGCTGGGAGGATACAATTTCCAATGGGCATGGGCCAGCGGCCGCGCTGCAGGCGAAGCTGTGTGAACACCAGACTTCAGCCCTCGATCAGGTCGAGATAAGCCACGACATCATTGTCGGTCGCGATGAAGAGTCCTTCCTGAAGTTCAAGTGGCTGCTCTGCCGCGATCCGCAGGGCTTCGCTCAGCGGCCCATAGAACAGCGTGTCGGCCGAACCGCCCTCCGGCCCGTCTCCCAGATGGTAAAGGCGAACGCTTGCGTGATCGTGAGTGGTGCGCATCCGACTGCGATGCCATGGACGCAGCACCTTGTCATCCATCAGCATGCCGAACCAGATGTGGCGTCTGCCGCATTCATGGAAATTTAATCGGCCAATTCGTTGATCGGAAAGCGTTGTCAGGACAATGTGAGTGTGAGGTCAGGGCGTGTGCCGTTACTTGAGCTCGAAGCAGCGGCACAGGCAGGGGAACGCCATTTCTATGTTACGATTGAAGCGAGGCGTGTCATCGCCCGACGCCAGGCATAGTGCCCGCAATCGCTTCGCCATGCTGCGAGCGATGTGCGCATGAACGCGCTGCGCCTGAAACTGTGGGTGTCGTTGGTGTTCATGCTGTTCATCGTCGCAGTGCCCGGTGTCATTGCCAACCATGCGGTGAAAGTCGTCCGTGCGCAGCAGGCAAGGTCCGAAGCCTCGTCGCAATCACTCAGCGCATTCCAGCGGCTCGCGGTTCTAGGATACACCCTGCAGCAGGAGCGCTACACCGATCCAAGCGCGTTCGTCCAGGATCGCGAACTCTACATCGATGGCGTCCGCTCCCACGTCACAAATGCGGAGCGTTACATCAACGCCGAAATCAAGATGATCAGCGAGACACCGCTCAAGCGCAAGCAGCGCGCCTCGGAGATAGAAGAGGAAGTCAAGCAACGGGAAACCCTGAAGAAGATCGGTGCCAGCCTCGAGCGATCGTTGAAGGGCGATAAGCCGGACACGGTCTGGGAAGACCTCGTGTTCGAAGCAATCAAGATCGAGGAGCGCGAGGCGAAGGAGTACCACCGCAGCTCGATCGAGACGTTCCAGGGCGTCATCGACACGATGACGCTGACGGTGACGGTCGTGACCATTTGCGGTCTGCTCGCTGTCTTCTGGGGACAGCGCCAGCTGATCCGCCCGCTCGGAAACCTGCTGCAAGGCACGCGCGCCATGGCCGAAGGCGATTACACACAGCGCGTGCCCATCGTCGGCACGACGGAATTCCGCGCAATCGCCGAAAGCTTCAACATCATGGCCTCTCGCGTGGGCGAAAGTGCCGATACGCTGCGCAGGTCCAACGAAGAGCTCGAGCGGGCCGTCGCGCGGCGCACCAGTGAACTTACCGCAACCAACCGTTCGCTGGAGCGCTCGAACCGCCTGCGACAGCAGTTTCTGGCCGATGCCAGCCATGAACTGCGCACCCCCCTCTCGATCATGCGCAGCGAGGCGGAGATCACGCTGCGCGATGCCTCGGCGCAATCGGTTGACCTGCGTGGCGCGCTGGATCGGGTGGTCCGCCTGTCAGAACTCATGGCCGAAATGATCGAAGACATGCTGAATCTGGCGCGTGCAGAAGAGCCGATGCTGCATACCACCATCGAACCGGTCGACGCGGTGGCGGCAGTGACCGACAGCATCGCCGACTTCCACCGCGTCATCGAAGCAGACGGCGGGAAGATCGTGCTTCACGAGGGACCCTCCAGCATCATCGTTGAAGGCGACGAAGCCCGCCTCAAGCAGGTCATTCGCATCGTCGTTGACAACGCCGTGTGCTATTCCACGCACGCTCCCAATGTCGAAGCATCGATCAGCGTGGAAGAGGATCATGCCGTCATAACCATCACCGACCACGGCGATGGCATACCGACCGAAGACCTGCCCTATCTTTTCCAGCGGTTCCGCAGGGGCAGCAAGCGCAGCGGCAGCGGGCAGGGTCTTGGCCTGTCGATCGCCCGTTCGATCACCGAAGCCATGGGCGGAACAATCAGCCTGACCAGCCGGGTCAATGTCGGCACGGTCGTCACCATACGCCTCCCTCTAATGTCGCCCGCATCGGCGATAGATGGTGCAAGCACATGAAACTGCTTCTCATTGAAGACGAAGTCGAACTCGCCGCAACCCTGCATCGTGGCCTTGCGCAGGAGGGCCACAAGGTCACGCTGGCAACCGACGGTGCAACTGGTCTTGAGTTGGCGACAAACCTTGCGTTCGACTTCATTCTTCTGGACGTAAACCTGCCGGACATGAGCGGATTTGATATCTGCTCGGCACTGCGCGAAGCTGCCGTGACGACACCGATCATCATGGTCACCGCTCGCGACGACGTGGCGGACCGGATTCGCGGTCTCAAGGGGGGTGCGGATGACTACTTGCCAAAGCCCTTCGCATTTGAAGAATTGCTGGCCCGGATGGATGCGGTCAAGCGCCGGATGGAGCGGCCGCAATTCAGCCCGATCCAGCCCGATGGAAGCCTTACCGTGGGCGATCTCCACTTTGATCCCCGGACCATGACCCTCACGCGCGCCGGTTCGCCGGTCCAGTTGACCGTCAAGGAAATGGGCGTGCTGCGGCTGCTGATGGAATCCCCCGGCACGGTAATTTCACGAACCGAAATCCTGCGTGCGGTGTGGGGAATCGAGGACGATCCGCTGACCAACATCGTCGAAGTCTACCTCAGCCGCCTGCGCCGCAAGCTTCACGCGCTGGGCCCGCCGATCGTCGAAAACGTCCGCGGATTCGGCTACCGACTGACGGCCTGAAGGCGCACCGTCTGAAGTGACGATTGCTACACGGGCGCGTCACAGCGAGGCGCGCTGTCCCGCGTCACCGTAGATTGCAGGCCGCCGTCACCCAACGACAGCCCAGAATTCCTGTGCGGAGGATTGCAGCGCCTTTGGCAAGAGCCGCAGCCATATATCTGGTCTGACGGGAAAGGCCTGGTCGCGGAGGAGGGATCACAAGAATATCAGTAATTAACTAATTTTTGAGATAAAATTGGATACCGCCCAAAGCCACACCCCCCACTCTTACCCCCATTTTTTTTACCCAGTTTTTCAGGTTCAGGTCCTGCAAGGCACCAGCAGAGCGTGTGCTGGTTGTCCTTCGGTCCACTTTCCACACTTTGAATTGCCTTATCTGTGAGGATATCCGCAACCGCGCATCGGCCCGCAGTATGAAGGCCTAGAGCAGATTCCGATCACTCTGGCTCATACCCGGCGGCGATAAAATAGTTGGTG